>JAPVSP010000105.1:0-2925 GCA_047519685.1 Chloroflexota bacterium | reverse complement strand
GCTGATCTCACCGGTCGCCGGATGGGTCTCCTGGGGAGGTCCGCGGCTGCTGGCCGCCGACCTCCGGCAGGGCGGCGGCCTCGACCGCCTGGCCGCCGCGAGCGCTCCGAGCGCTGATCAGGCGCAGGGCCCGGAGCTCCCCGACATCTACCTCATCCTCCTCGACGAGCACGCACGGCAGGACGCGCTCCAGCGCGATTTCGGGCTCGACGACTCGGCCTTCCTCGACAGCCTCCGCTCGAAGGGCTTCGATGTCGCCTCCGGCAGTCACTCGAACTACGACTCGACGGGCTACACGCTCGCCTCGCTGTTCCAGATGCAGTACCTGGACGCACTGCCGGAGATCGCGGCGGCCCAGGGTCGTGGCGAGACCCTCGACGCGGTGCTCCGAGACCTGACGAACGACAACCCGGTGTTCGCGCTGCTGCGCGCCCGGGGCTACACGGTGGTGACGACCGCGCCGTGGTACGAGCACGTCGTCATCCGTCGCTCGGACGTCCTCGTGGACAGCGGGCAGCTGAACGAGTTCGAGGAGAGCCTGCTCATGTCGACCGAGGTCGGGAACATCGTCGACACCCTGTTCCCGTCCTGGCTCGGCGACCAGTTCCGGGGGAGCGTCCACGCCAGCCTGTCCGCGGCCGCCAGCATCGCCGCGACCCCATCGGCGGCGCCGCGCTTCGTGCTGGTGCACGTCCCGGCGCCCCACGAGCCCTACGTGCTGGGCGCGGACGGGAGCCCCGTGCCCCTCCGGCTCGCCGAGCTCTTCGGTCCGTACTCCGGCCCGGTCGCGGCGGCCGCGCCGAGGCGCCAGCGATACGCGGGCGAGGTCACCTACGTCGACGGCCAGGCCATCCAGGCGGTGGATGCCATCGTCGGCGCCGGCAGCCGGCCGGCGGTCGTGATCGTCTTCGGCGACCATGGGAGCCGGCTGCCGGTGACCGACGATCCGACGGTCGGCAGCGAGGCCCGGGTGAGCAACCTGTTCGCGGCCCTGACGCCCGGCCATCCGGACCTGTTCGGTGACCGGCCGACCCTGGTCAACCTGTTCCCGACGCTGCTCGACGCGTACCTCGGCACCGAGCTCCCGACGCTGCCCGACCGGAGCTACGACTTCTACCCGGACCAGGTCGAGGTCCCCCTGCCGGGGAGCCCGTGACGCGCGGGTCGGCCACCTGGGCGCGCCGCTCGATCGGCGCGGCTGCCGTGCTCCGTGCTACTCTCGGATAGCACGTTATGAGCGCCGAGCCCCTGCCCGCCGGTCCGCCGTCCCGCCGATCGGAGCCCCAGCCAGCGACCTCGCTCCGCGCGGAGGCCATCCGACGCGGGCTCGCCGACGCCTGGGGCGAGATGGGGGCCGCCTGGGGCGTCGCGCCGGCGATCGCGCGCGTCCACGCCTACCTCATGAGCCGACGCGCGCCGCTCACCGAGCGCGAGGTCCGCGAGGCGCTCGGCCTGTCGCACCGCGCGGCCAGCCTGGCCCTGACCGAGGCCGAGGCCTGGGGTCTCGTCGAGCGCGTGTCGGAGCCGCGGCGCGTGGGCCGGCGTGGTCCGGCAGGGACCGCCTTCCTCGCGGTGAACGATCCGTGGCGCTGGTTCGGGCGGGTGGTCGCCCAGCGGAAGTCGCGCGAGGGCGACCCGATCGTCGACGTCCTCGAGCGGACGGCCGCGGACGCCGAGCAGGCCGCCGGCGAGGCGCCCGACGATCGCGAGCTGCAGGAGCTGCGCGACTGGCTCGCGGCGTTCCTCGCCTTCGTCCGCCTGTTCGACCGGGCCGTCGGGCTGGTGCCGCAGGTCGAGCCGCAGGAGCTCGAGCGCGTCCTGCTCCTCCTCGCCCAGGTCCCGGACGAGACCGTGCTGCGCCTCGTCCGGCTGCTCGGTGCGCTGCCGGAGTCGGATGTCCTCGCCCTCGTCACCGGCCTGTCGCGGTTGTCTCCGGCGGCGGCCGGCCGGGCCACGAGGCTCATGTCGGGCGTCATCCGGACCGTCGGTCGCTGAGGGAGCCGGGACGCTCGCCGATCGTCGATCCCGTCCGGGTGACCCGACGGCCGGCCGGCGCGCGCGCGCACCCATGCGATAATCGCCTTGCGTGGGGCGATCCGGTCGACCCGAACGGGCGAGGACCCCGGGGCCGGCAGGCCGGCGGACCTTCCGCAGCGCATGTAGAGGAAGCCGTCCCGTCATGACCGTCGAAACGTCCACCTGGGCGACGAAGAAGGGCCTCGCCCAGATGCTCAAGGGCGGCGTCATCATGGACGTCGTCACGCCCGAGCACGCCAAGATCGCCGAGGATGCCGGCGCCGTCGCCGTCATGGCGCTCGAGCGCGTCCCTGCCGACATCCGCGCCTCGGGCGGCGTGGCGCGGATGAGCGACCCGGCGATGATCGAGGGGATCATGGCCGCCGTCTCGATCCCGGTCATGGCCAAGGCGCGGATCGGGCACTTCGTCGAGGCTCAGATCCTGGAGGCGCTGGGCGTCGACTACATCGACGAGTCGGAGGTCCTGACCCCGGCCGACGAGTCGAACCACATCGACAAGCACGCCTTCAAGGTGCCGTTCGTCTGCGGCTGCCGGAACCTCGGCGAGGCGCTCCGGCGGATCAACGAGGGCGCCGCGATGATCCGGACGAAAGGGGAGGCCGGCACGGGCAACATCGTCGAGGCCGTCCGACAGCTGCGCGACGTGCTCGGCGAGATCCGTCGGCTGAGCTCCATGCGCGAGGACGAGCTGTTCGTCGCGGCCAGGGAGCTGGCCGCCCCGTACGACCTCGTCAGGCAGGTCGCCGCCGAGGGCAGGCTCCCGGTCGTCAACTTCGTCGCCGGGGGGATCTCCACCCCGGCCGATGCGGCGCTCGTCATGCAGCTCGGCGCGGAGGGCGTGTTCGTCGGCTCGGGGATCTTCAAGAGCGAGGATCCGGCCCGGATGGC
>JAPVSP010000104.1:0-5653 GCA_047519685.1 Chloroflexota bacterium | reverse complement strand
TCGACGGGAACTTCGACGCCGCCCTGCGCATCGTCCGGGAGCTCGCCGAGCAGCGCGAGCATCCGATCACGCTCGTCAACTCGGTCAACCCGCATCGCCTCGAGGGTCAGAAGACGGGGGCGTTCGAGGTCTGCGACGACCTCGGCCGGGCGCCCGACGTCCTGGCGATCCCGGTCGGCAACGCCGGCAACATCAGCGCCTACTGGGCCGGCTTCCGCGACTACCACGCCGCCGGCCGGACGGCCTCGCTGCCGCGGATGCTCGGCTTCCAGGCGGCGGGCGCCGCGCCGATCGTCCTCGGCGTCCCGGTCGAGCATCCCGAGACGATCGCGACGGCGATCCGCATCGGCAACCCGGCATCATGGGCGAAGGCGGTCGCGGCTCGCGACGAGTCCGGTGGCCGGATCGAGGCGGTGACGGACGAGGAGATCCTGGCCGCCTACCGCGACCTCGCGCACCTCGAGGGCGTCTTCTGCGAGCCCTCGTCCGCGGCGAGCGTGGCGGGCGTCCGGAAGGCCGCCGCGGCCGGACAGCTCGAGCCGGAGGCGACCGTCGTCTGCGTGCTCACCGGCAACGGCCTCAAGGACCCGACGACGGCGGAGCGGAGCGTCGCGCCGGTCCTCGAGGCCCCGCCGTCGCTCGACGGCATCAGGCGCGTCCTGGGGTGGTGACGACGTGAAGCGCTGGCTGGCGGAACTCGATGGGCAGCGGGTCGCGGTCGAGGTCCCGGCGACGAGCGCCAACCTCGGCGCGGGCTACGACTGTCTCGGCGTCGCGCTGGACCTGACGGACCGGATCGAGCTCGAGGTCCACGGCCTGGCCGGCGGGTCGATCGAGCTGACCGTGGAGGGCGAGGGCGACGGCGAGCTGCCGGCCGACCGCGAGAACCGGTTCGTCCGCGGGCTCGAGGCGGTGCTGCGAGCCGTCCGAGGCGCGCTGCCCGAGGACATCGGCTGGCGGATCTCGATGACGAACCGCATCCCGCTGGCCAGGGGTCTCGGCTCCTCGGCCGCGGCGACGGTCGGGGGCCTGCTGGTCGGGAACGTCCTGTCCGGGGAGCGGATGAAGCGCGCCGAGCTCCTCCGCCTGGCGGCCGCCATCGAGGGCCACCCGGACAACGCCGCCGCGGCGCTGATGGGCGGGTTCGTCGTCGTCGGCCCGGGCGACGGCGGGATCGAGGCGATCCGCTTCGATGTCCCGCGGGACCTGCGGGCGGTCGTGTTCATCCCGCACCTGCGGCTCTCGACCGATGAGATGCGCGGGGCCCTGCCCGAGCAGGTGCCGCTCGCGGACGCAGTGGCCAATCTCGGGCGGGTCGCCCTCGGCGTCGCCGGCCTCGCGACCGGCCGCGGGGAGTTGCTGCGGGCCCTGACGTTCGACCGGCTGCACGAGCCGTATCGCGCGGCCATCTACCCGCAGCTGCCGCTGCTGGTCGAGGCGGCCCGGGAGGCGGGTGCCATCGGCGCGGCGCTCTCGGGATCGGGCTCGACCGTCATCGCGTTCGCCGAGTCGCTCTCGACGCTCGCGCGCATCGAGGCGGCCTTCGCGGCCGTCGCGGCGGACACCGACCTGCCTGGCCGGGTGGAGATCGTCGCCCCGCGGAACGCGGGTGGGGTCATCGTCTCCCGGGACTGAAGGGGTCTTGCCGGCGGGCGGTGGGGCGGCGGCGGGGGGCACGCGGCGGGGCACGTCGGCGCGGCGGGGCACGCGCCGGGGCACGCGGCGGGGCACGTCGGCGCGGAGTGGTCGCGGCGGTCCCACGGCGGCGTTCCCACGATCCTCTTACGACCACCAGGAGCGCCGTATGGTGGCTTCGGCCCGGATCTCCCCTCGGCCCGTGATCGTGACGACCAGGCGGAGGACGTCACGGGCCGGGATCCCGGCGCGGAACCTCGCATACGGCTCGTCGGGTGATCGGTAGAGGAGATCTCTGCGACGGCAGCCCCGGCCTGCGCCTCGGCGACGGCGCGGAGGTCGCCCGGCCGACGGCGATCTCCGCCGGGCAGGGCGCGGCTCCAGGTGCGGTCCGGGGCTCTTGCGCGCGCCTCGGACACGGGCGAGACTTGCCGCCATGGACGGGCTGCTGCGATCCGTCGGCGACGGGATCACCGGCCTCTTCGCGGGGACGATCGGTGCCATGGAAGCGGCGGTCCGCGGTGCCTTCGGGCAGGTCCAGGCGCTGCTCCCCGGGCCGCTCCTGTTCATCGTCGCGTTCGTCGTGCTGGCCGGGGCGGCCTGGGTGCTGGCGAAGCGCTGATCCCGCCACGAGGTTGCGCGCGGGGACTGCTTGCCCCTCGGCCGACCGCGCCCGACCCGGTCCGCCATCGCGCCCGTCGGCGGTGCGCCAGCCGATCGCCGCTGCGGCGCCCGTTGGCGGTGCGCCAGCCGATCGCCGCTGCGGCGCTCGTGTACGGTGCGGCGCCCATTGGCGGTGCGCGTGCCCGTCGCCGGTGCGCCAGCCGATCGCCGGTGCGGCGCCCGTTGGCGGTGCGCGTGCCCTGCGCCTCGACCGCATTCCCTCAGGCGGCGGAGTGACCGCGGATGAAGCCCAGCGTCTCGTCCCATGCCGCGGCCGACGCCTTGGCGAACTCCTCGGCCTTGCGGTCGAAGAAGCTGTGCGGGGCGTCGGGGTAGGTGACGATCCGGTGCTCCACGCCGGCCCGCTCGAGCGCCCGTTCGAAGGTCTCGACGACGTCGGCCGGGATCCCCTGATCGGCCCCGCCGAAGAGGCCGAGCACCGGGGAGGCCATCTGCTCCGCGACGTCCGCCGGCGCGGGCGTGTCGTTCCGGCTCGCCCCGAGCGGCCATCCGTAGAACCCGATGACGCCCGCCAGGTCGAGCCCGAGCGTCGAGGTCAGGAACGTGAGCCGACCGCCGAAGCAGAAGCCGATCGTGAACAGCGAGTGGACCGCCCCGCCCTCGGCCGATCGGATGTAGGCCGCCGCGGCCCGAACGTCGGCCGACAGCCCGGAGAACGTCGTCTGTCCGACATGGGGCATGTAGTCGAAGTCCCCGCCGCGCGCTGTGGTCCCGGCGGTCCGACCGAAGTAGTCGATCGCGAGGGCGTCCACCCCGTGCTCCGCGAATCGGAGCGCGAGCTCCTCGTAGTACGGGTGGAGCCCGCGGACGTCCGGCAGGATCACGATCCCGGCGCCCGACGGCTCGGCCGCCCTCGCCCGGAACGCCCGGAAGTGGTTCCCGTCATCCGCGGTGAGGATCAGTTCGGCGGAGTCGAGGGCTCCGCCGGCGATCGGCGGGATCGGCGGTCGGGAATCGAGGTCGAAGCACATCCGGGACGCCTCCAGTCTGGACGGTCACGGCGCAGGGTAGCGGTCCTGGCGAGGGACCGCCCCCGTGTCACTCTCCCCAGGGCACCCGGCTCGGCGAGCGGCCCGTCCGGTCGGCGTGGGTCCCGCTGCTAGAATCGCCGCCGATGCCAGCCCCCCTCGTCGTCCAGAAGTTCGGCGGCTCGTCCGTCGCCGACGCCGACCGCGTCCGTCGCGTCGCCCGGCGAATCGCCCGGGAGCGCGAGGACGGCGCGCGTCTCGTCGTGGTCGTCTCGGCCATGGGCGACACGACCGACGAGCTGCTCGCCCTTGCCGCCGCCGTCACCGACGACCCGGACCCCCGCGAGCTCGACATGCTCCTCGCCACGGGCGAGCACCAGTCGGCGACGCTCGTCTCGATGGCGCTCCACGCGCTCGGCGTCCCCGCCATCTCGCTGACCGGCGCCCAGGCCGGGATCACGACGGACGGGCGCTACGGCAAGGCACGGATCGCGGACGTCGACCCGAGCCGTGTCCGCGTGGAGCTCGATGCCGGCAAGGTCGTGATCGTCGCCGGCTTCCAGGGGATCAGCCGGGCCGATCTCGAGGGGATCGCCGGCCGCGGCGATGGACCGCTCCTGCCGGCCCTCGCCGAGACGACCACCCTCGGCCGGGGCGGATCGGACACCACCGCGGTCGCGCTGGCGGCCCGCCTGGGGGCCGACCGCTGCCAGATCTTCACCGACGTCCGGGGCATCTACACGGCGGATCCTCGGCTCGTGCCCCAGGCCCGCCAGCTGCCGGTCATCGGCTACGAGGAGATGCTCGAGCTCGCCGGGCAGGGCGCCCAGGTCGTGCAGACCCGGGCCGTGGAGCTCGGCTGGGTGAACGACGTCGTCATCGAGGTGCTCAGCTCGTTCGAGGACGTCCCGGGAACGCTGATCAGGGAGGACCCGCTCGTGGAACAGCGGAACAAGGTTCGCGGGCTGGCCCACGACCGCAACGTCGCCAAGGTGACGCTCGTCGAGGTGCCCGACCGCCCGGGCGTCGCCGCCGGCGTGTTCCAGCCGCTGGCGGACGCGGGCATCAACGTCGACATGATCGTCCAGAACGTCGGCCATCACGGGGCCACCGACCTCTCGTTCACGGTCCCGCAGGTCGAGCTGGCCAAGGCCAAGCGGATCCTGGAGCCCATCGCCCGCGAGCTCGGCTTCCGCGAGCTGACGACCGATTCCGCGGTGGCCAAGGTCTCGATCGTCGGCGCGGGCATCCAGAACGCGCCGGGCTATGCGGCCCGGATGTTCTCCGCCCTGGCGGCGGCCGGCGTGAACATCGAGATGATCACGACCTCGGAGATCCGGATCACCTGCATGATCGCCGAGGACATGGTCGAGACCGCGGTCCGCGCCCTGCACGAGGCGTTCGAGCTGGAGCGCCCCGAGCCGGCGGCCGCCGAGCCCTCGCTGGCGGCCGGGGGGCTCTCCTGACCGGCGCCGCCCGGTCCGCTCACGGCTCGAGCCTCCCGTGACCGAGCGCCCCGTGACCCCCTCTCCGCGGATCCCGACCCGCGCCGGCTCCGGTCCTGCCGCGGATCCCCCGTTCCTGTCGCGCCAGGAGCGGTTCGTCGCCGTCGGCTCCACGAACGACGTCGTCCGCGGCTGGCTCGCGCAGGGCGTCGCCGAGGTCTGCCTGGCGGTGGCCGACGAGCAGACGGCCGGCCGTGGCCGGGCCGGCCGGACCTGGGTCGCGCCCCCCGGCGCGGCGCTGCTGCTCTCGCTGGGCTTCCGGCCGACCTACCTGTCGCCCGACCGCGCCTGGCGGCTGGCGGCCACGGTGTCCCTCGCCATGGCCGACGCGGCCGAGGAGATCGCCGGGCTGCCGGACGGGACGATCCGCCTGAAGTGGCCGAACGACCTCGTGGTCGAGGTCGCCGGGCCCGGGGCGAGCCTGGTCGGCGAGCTGGACGTCGAGGCCGCGCGAGGGCGGCTCGCGGCGCCCGTCGAGGTCCGCAAGCTCGGCGGGGTCCTCGGTGAGAGCGATGGCCTCGGCTCGGCCGACCCGAGGGTCGTCGTCGGCATCGGGGTCAACGCCGACTGGCTGGCGAGCGACTTCCCGCCCGAGCTCGCAGCCTCGATGACGAGCCTGCACGAGGCCTCCGGGGGGCGGCCGATCGACCTTGCCGAGCTGCTCGACGCGTTCACGAGCCGGCTCGAGCCGCGCGTGCTCGCGCTCCGCGAAGGCCGGTTCGATGTCGCGGGCTGGCTCGAGCGACAGGTCACGACCGGCCGCGAGGTGGCGCTGGCACACGCCGACGGGCGGGTCGAGACGGTCCGCGCGCTCGGCGTCGACGCGCTCGCGGGCGCCCTCGTCGTGGCCGACGGGGCGGC
>JAPVSP010000103.1:0-4907 GCA_047519685.1 Chloroflexota bacterium | reverse complement strand
CGTCCGCCGGCCGAGGCGCGGACCGAGGCCAGCGCGGCGCCGGCCGCGCCCGCCGAGCGGCGACACGAGGCCCGGCCAGGGGTCGGCCGCGAGCGTCCGCCCCGCCGCGACGAGCGGCCGGGGGCCCGCCGGGAGCGGGACCGCGGCGAGCGCGATCGGTCGGCGATGTCGCCCGTCTCGGAGGCGGCGGCAGCCGAGATCGGCTCCTCGCGAGCGTCGCTGTCGGCCGAGCGAGCCGAGCTCCAGGCCGCCGAGGCCTCGCCCGAGGCGCTCGAGGCAGGGCACGAGATCCTCGCCGAGCTCATGTCGCGCCTTGGATACGACGTCCGGGTCGAGGTCCTGACCGGCGAGACGAGCCGGTTGAACGTCCTCGGCCAGGGATCCGCCGAGCGAGAGGCCCTCGGGGCGCTCATCGGACGGAAGGGCGAGCGCCTCTCGGCGCTCCAGCACCTCGTCAACCTGATGCTCTCCAAGCGGATGGGTGAATGGACCCGGGTCCTCGTCGACGTCGAGGACTACCGCGGGCGGCGCGAGCGGCAGCTGCGAGAGCTGGCGAATCGGGCCGCGTCACGGGTCGCCGAGACCGGTCGGATGCTCCAGCTGGAGCCGATGCCCGCGCTGGAGCGACGCTGGATCCACCTTGCCCTGCGGGACCATCCGGACGTGGCCACCCAGTCGGTCGGCGAGGAGCCGAACCGGCGCGTCGTCGTGCTGCCGCGCACGGCCTGACACAGCAGGAGGGGGGAAAGCGTCATAGGGGAGCCCCCGACGGTACCAGTTGTGCCCGCGGAAGGCCCTGCTAGGATGCTCCGGCCATGACGACGACGACGGACACGCTCCCGCCGGCCACGGAGACCGCGCCCGCCCTCGAGGGCACCCGAGGCGCCTGGCGCCTGCGCTTCGGCGTCGCGTTCCTCGTTGGCCTGCTCGCCGTGCTCGTCCTGGGCGTCGGTGCGATCTACGCGTATGAGCAGGCGTACAACGGGCGGATCCTGCCCGGCGTGAAGATCGGCACCGTCGATGTCTCCGGGATGGACCGTGCGCAGGCGACCGCGGCGCTCAGCGCCGCGTATCGGGCCCTGGGCGAAGGCCAGGTCGTCATCCACGCCTCGGCCGCCGACGTCACGATCCCCTACGCGGATTTCGGCCGCCGTGCCGACGTCGTCGCGATGGTCGAGTCGGCTCTCGCGGTCGGCCGGACCGGCACGCCGATCGAGCGTGCCGTCGCCGAGGTCAGGACGGTGGTCCGCGGCGTGAGCGTCGACCCCGAGGTGGTCCTCGATGCCGACGCCCTCGCCGCGCGGATCGACGCCGGGCTGGACGGCCTGGAGCTCACGCCCGTCGACGCGACGATCACGCTCGGGACCTCGGGGTTCCAGACGACCATCGCCCGCGTCGGGCGGTCGTTCGACCACGCGGCGGTCCGCGCCGAGGTCCTCCGACTGGCGGCGTCCCGCGCGGCGACCGGCCAGATCGTCGTGCAGGCCACGCCGTCCGAGATCCGTCCGGCGATCGAGGACGCGGCGGTCGAGACGGCGATGACCGCCGCCGAGCGGATGATCGCGGACGTCGACCTTGCCAGCGGGACCGAGCACTGGACGATCCCCGCCGCGACGGTCCAGGGCATGATCCGATTCGCGACGACGCCCGACGGGCGCATCGACCCGACGGTCGATCGCGATGCCCTGACGGCCTCCCTCGCCGACATCGCGAAGAAGGTCGAGGTCAAGCCCGTCGACGCCACGTTCCTCATCGGCAAGGCCGGCAGCGTCGTCGGCGTGACGGCGAGCCAGGACGGTCGCACCCTCGACGTCGGCGGCACGGTCGATCGCATCGCCCAGGCGCTCGCCGCGCGAGCGGGCGGGCAGACCGGGCCCGTCCAGCCGGCGTTCATCACGAGCAAGCCGACGCTCAGCACCGCCGACGCCGAGAAGGCGGCCCCGCTGATGACCAAGATCTCGAGCTGGACGACCTGGTTCCCGATCAACGACCACAACGCCTACGGGGCGAACATCTGGCTCCCTGCGCTCAAGATCGACGGCTACGTGCTCGGACCCGGCAAGACGTTCGACTTCTGGACCGTCGTGGGCCAGCCGACCCTGGCGCAGGGCTACGGCATGGGCGGCGTCATCGTCAACGGCCACACCGAGCCGCAGGGCGCGCTGGCCGGGGGCATCTGCTCCTGCTCCACGACCTTGTTCAACGCGGCGCTGCGAGCCGGGCTGCAGATGGGCGCGCGGGCCAACCACTACTACTACATCGACCGCTATCCGCTGGGCCTCGACGCCACCGTCTTCATCAGCGGCTCGGGCTCGCGCCAGTCGATGTCGTTCACCAACGACACGCGGTACCCGATCCTCATCCGCGGCATCAAGTCGCGCAGCGGGAGCAGGGGCTACGTCACCTTCGAGCTGTGGAGCGTCCCGACCGGCCGGAACGTCAGCTTCAGCACGCCGATCGTCAAGAACGTCCTCCGAGCCACCACGCTGACCCAGTACACCTCGACGATCCCCGTGGGCACTCGCCAGCAGACCGAATACCCCGCCGACGGCAAGGACGTCTGGGTCACGCGCACGGTCACCGACGCGAACGGCAACGTCATCCACTCGGAGACGTACTACTCGCACTACGCGCGGGTGGACGGGATCATCCTCATCGGGGTCGCGGCCGCGCCCGCCCCGGCGCCGACGCCCGCACCGGTGGCCCCATCGCCGTCCCCGGAGCCGGCACCGAGCCCGACCGCGTCAGGCTAGCTGGAGGCGCCCTGGCCGGTACATGCCCGCGGCGACGGCCTACCGGGCCGCCTCGGGCCCGCGGGTCGCGATCGTCTCGACCGCCTCGAGCAGACGGTCGACCTCCGCCTCGGTGTTGTAGTGGGCGATCCCGAGCCGAAGGACCCCGCCCGACGCCGACAGGCCGAGGCGCTCGATGAGCCCCTGCGCATAGAAGTCACCGTCCCACGAGAAGATCCCAAGCCCGCCGAGCGCCCGCGCGGCCTCGCGTGGCGAGACCCGCTCGAACGTGATCGCCACGGTCGGGGCCTTCTCGCCGGCGAACCGGGCCGGGTCCGAGATGCCCCAGAGACGCACGCCCGGGATCGATCCGAGCCCGCCGGTGAGCCGGGCATGGAGGCCGAGCTCGTACCTTCGGATCGCCCAGAGCGCGGCGATCAGGGCCCGTCGTCGCGGCGAGGTCCCGGGGGAGACGGGCGCCTCGACATCCCCGAACCGGGCCCCGACCGACTCCAGGTAGTCGACGGCGGCCCTGGTGCCCGCGATCGACTCGAAGCTCGGCGTCCCTGTCTCGAATCGGTCGTGCGCCGGGCGCACCTTGTAGGCGGGCAGGGCGTCGAGGATCGCCCGCTTCCCGTACAGCGCGCCGAGGTGCGGCCCGAACCACTTGTAGGCCGAGCTGACGAGGAAGTCCGCGTCGAGCGCGGCGACGTCGATCGCGCCGTGTGGCGCGAAGTGGACCGCGTCGACGTAGACCCAGGCGCCGGCCGCGTGGGCCCGCCGGACGATCTCGCCGACCGGGTTGATCGTGCCCAGCGCGTTCGATGCGTAGCCGACCGCCACGAGTCTCGTCCGCGGGGACAGCTTGGCGTCGAGGTCGTCGAGGTCGAGCGTGCCGTCGTCGGGTCGGATGTCCACGGTCCGGACCGTCAGGCCGCGATCGGCCGCGGCGGCGCGCCACGGTGAGACGTTCGCCTCGTGATCGAGCGTGGTCACGACGATCTCGTCGCCCGGCGACATCGTCGCGGCGATCGACCGGCCGACATGGAACGTCAGCGTCGTCATGTTGTAGCCGAACTTGACCTCGTCCGGGCCGGCGGCCCCGTAGAGATCGGCGACCGCCCGATGGGCGGCGGCGACCAGCGCGTCGCTCGCCTCGCTCGTCATGAACGCGCCGCCCGCGTTCGCGTTCGACGTCCTGTAGTACGCGCTGACGGCGTCGATGACCCGGGCCGAGACCTGCGTCCCGCCCGGCCCGTCGAAGTAGGCGACCGGCTGGCCTGCCCGCTCGAGGGCGAGGGCCGGGAACTCGGCGCGGAGCGACTGGACATCGAAGGCGGGCATCGGGACTCCTGGCGGTGCGACGAGGCGGTCCGGAGCGTGATCGGCGGGGTGGGGCCCGGGGCGCGCCTGGCTCCTCCTGATGGTGCCACCTCCTCGCGCCCTCTGCCCTGGTCGGCCCGGCGGCGCCCGCCGGCGATCCGCCCGTCCTTGCTACGCTTCGCCGACATGAGCGACCGCGAGCGGACCCTGGCGACCATCGTCGACACCTTCGCGCCCGGCGGGGACGGTCTGCCCTCCGCGAGCTCGCTCGGCGTCCACCGGATGATCCGCGCCGAGGTCGCCGCCCTCGGCCGGCCCTCGCTCGACTCCCAGCTGGATCTCCTGCTCGGCGCCGTCGACAGCCGGCTGGCGAACCTGGCGCTCGTGGGACGCCCGGTCCGCTTCGCCTCGCTGTCGCAGCCGGAACGGGAGGCGTACCTGCGGCGTCTGGCGGCCAGCCCCATCCCCCTGAAGCGGACGGCGTTCCAGGACCTGAAGCGCCTGACGCTGCTGCTCCTGTACGGGATGGAGTCGTCGCCGTATCGGCGCGCGAGCGGATACGTGGCGCCGTCGCTGGACGCTCCCGACGTCAGCCGGGTCGCCGTCCGGACGCCGGCGCCCGGCGAGACCGTCGAGGCCGACGCCTGCATCATCGGCTCGGGGGCGGGCGGCTCCGTCGCCGCCGCGATGCTCGCGCGAGCCGGCAAGCGGGTCGTCGTCCTCGAGCAGGCCCGGCACGTCACCGAGGACCGGTTCGGCGGCCCCGAGCTCGAGGGCCTCGCCTCGCTCTTCCTGGACCGGGGCCTGACGGCCACCCACGACCGCTGGATCTCCATCCGCGCCGGGAGCGCG
>JAPVSP010000102.1:0-3953 GCA_047519685.1 Chloroflexota bacterium | reverse complement strand
CGCGGCGCTCCTTGGCGATGACGGCCTGGTAGATGCGGCCGGTGGTGACGTTGCTGAGCTGGGTCAGGTTCTCGTCGATGAACCGCTCGTAGTGGCCCAGGTCGAGATCCGTCTCGGCTCCGTCGTCGGTGACGAACACCTCGCCGTGCTGGTAGGGCGACATCGTCCCCGGATCGACGTTGATGTACGGGTCGAGCTTGAGGATGGAGACGGACAGGCCACGGGCCTTGAGGATCCGGCCGATGCTGGCGGCGGTGATGCCTTTGCCGAGGGAGGAGGTCACGCCTCCGGTCACAAAGACATACTTCGCCATGGGTCAGGTTCCTCCGGGGTTTTTCTGATGCTACCGGATGCCCCGACGCCGGGCAACTCCGTGAACGACCGCAGGTGCGGGCATGGCGACCGGCGCCAGGTCGCCGAGGGGCCCGGCAGCCGGACCTACGGCGCGTCCGCCTCCATCGGCGGGTCCCAGCGCCCCTCGCCCCAGGCCTCGGGGCCGCACAGATAGGGCCGCCGACCAGGCCGGGGGAGCGCGGCCGGGTCGGACCGCCAGGCCTCGAGGGTCGCGGCCAGCCAGGCGTCGATCTCCGCGAACTCCGTCCAGCGGTGGAACGGCCAGTCGTGGGCGACCATGATCGGGACGAGCCCGCGCTTGGCGAAGACGATGTCGGCGTAGCCGGCCGCGTAGCGATCGCTCTCGCCGTCGCCGATGAAGACGACCGCCCGACCGGCGGCCTGGTGGGCGAGGACCCGCTGGCGCTTGCATGTCCCGCAGACGAAGCAGCGCGGATGGCCGTGCGGCCAGTCGATCCGCGGCGGAGCGGGCGGGTCGAAGGTCATCCGGGATGTCACCACGGGGAGGTCGCCGAGCCCGAGCCGCTCCAGCGCCGGCGCGATGAAGAAGCCGAACCCATCCGAGACGACCTCGATGGGGATCCCGGCCACCCGCGCCCGACGGACGAACGGGGCGAACCCCGGGTCATGGGGCTGGACGGCCGCGGTCGCGACGAGCTCGGACGGGTCGGGGGGCATCAGGGCCACCTCGAGCTCCATCAGCCGTCGCGAGCCGATCAGCCCGGCGTCGTACGCGGCCGCCTCGGCCTCCCAGTCGCCGGGCACGAATTCCGCCATCAGCGTATCGCCGACGTCGGTCAGCGCGATCGTGCCGTCGTAGTCGACGAGGATGGCCACCGGGGGGGCGGTCGGCTCGAGGGGAGGGACGGGCAGGTCCATCGGAGTGGACGATACCGGGAGAGGGCCCGAACGCGCCGGGCGGGGGATCCGCCCTCTAGACGCCCGGGCGCGCTGGGCGACGGCGGACGACCCGCGGCACGAGGGCCTCGCGACGGGTCAGCAGGACCCCGGCGAGGATGACCGCGCCGCCGGCGACCTGTCCGGGTCGGATGGGCTCGTGCAGGAAGATCGCCGCGATCGTGACGGCGATCGCCGGGGTCAGGAACTGGAACGCCGTGACGCGGGTCGGGCCGAGCAGCTTCACCGCGTGGAAGACGACGACGTTGGGCAGGCCGGCCGAGAGGAGCCCCGAGTAGAGGATGGCCGGTACCGCGAGCATGACGACCGGCCACGGGTCGGGCAGCGTCGCCAGCTGCACGAGGCCGGGCGGCAGGAGCAGGAGCGTCCCGAACACGACCGTCCAGGTCGTCGTCCAGAGCGGCGAGTGCCGTCGCAGCACCGTCGCGCCGTACGCCGTGTAGACCGCCCAGCAACCCGCGGCGACGAGGGTCAGGGCGTCGCCACCGAGCGACCGCCGGAGGTCCAGCCCGGCGTCGGCGCCGACGACGAGGGCGACCCCGGCGAAGGCGACGAGCGCCCCGCCGAGCTTGGCGGGCGTCAGGACGTCCGACCCGATCGCGACGGCGAGCAGGGCGGTGAGGACGGGGGTCGAGGCGACGAGCAGGGACGAGTCGCCCGCCGAGACGGTCTGCAATGCGGTCACCCAGAGGATCTGGTAGATCCCGAAGCCGAGGATCCCCAGCCCGACCATCGCCGCCAGGTCGCGTCCCGGGAACCCGAGGGCGCCCTCGCGCCAGCGGAGGACGGCGAGGAGGACGAGGCTGGCCAGACCGAACCGGAGGGCCGCGAAGCCGACCGGCGGCAGGGAGGCGATGGCGGCCTTGGAGACGACGAAGTTGCCGGCCCAGAGCACGATGACCCCGAGGGCGGCGACCTCCGCGAGACGGCGATCGGCCGGGGAGGCATCGGCGGCGACGTGGACGACGGCCGACCGCTCGGGACCCGGCGTGACGAAGCCCGCCGGCTGCCCGGCGGGCTTCGTGTCGGTGCCGGCCGGCGCTCGGCCGTTCAGACGTTCTCCTGCTCGAGCTCGAGCGCCTCCTCGTCGGACTCCTCGGTGAGCTTGAGCCAGACGAACAGCCCCGCCAGGACGATGAGCGGGACGATCACGACGGCGGCGAGGAGCACACCGAGCGCGATCATCAGCGTCTTGATGGCCTTCATGGGCGACCTCCCTTCGGATCGGATCAGTTGCGTGGCGTCGCGGTCGTGCCGCCGGCCGGCTCCTTGTGGCGGAGGTTCGGCCCTCCCGCGATGAGCTGGTCGATGTCCTCGCTGGTGAACTCGGCGAGGGCATGGTGCTTGCCGGCCTGGGTGGCGACGAGCGTGCGGACGACGAAGGCGCCGGATTGCTCGAAGAAGAACACGTCGTGCGGTCGCTGCTCGTCGAGGTACCGACCGATGACGCGGAATGCCAGCTCGTAGCGACCGGTCCCGGGCGTGGCCGCCGTCGCCCCGCCGGCCCCGCGGCGAGCCAGGGCCTCCTCCATGAACCGGGCGATATCGTCGTCCAGGAACGTGAGCGTCTCCTTGGACTCCTGACCGAGCGACTCGGACCACGTCCCGCCCGACGCACCCGAGGTCACCAGTCCCTGGACGATGAACCCGTCGGGGGCCTCGAGGAGCAGGACCTCGCGCATGCGGCGCTGATCGAGGAACGCGCCGATCGACCGGAGGACCTCCTCGAAGTCCTGTCGAGGGCTCCCTTCGTAGATGCGCATGCGTCCTCCTCCGCGACTCGCGGGGTCGGTCTCAGGAGCCGGTCGTCTGGTCGAGCAGCCCTCGGTCCTTGGCGCGACGCTCGCTCGCCCTGAAGGCGAGCATCGCCGCGAGTGTACCGGCCGCCCCGGTCAGCATCAAGGCTCCGACGACCTCGAGCGCGGTAGGCGCGACCGTCCCGGTGGCCGAGAGCCATGCCGAGCCGGGGCCGCCGATCGCGGACGGTGCGCCTTCGAAGAGGGCCCGACGGGTGCCCTCGAGCCACCAGGTGAGCGGTCCGAGCAGGCCGGCCAGCTGGATCGGCTCCGGAAGCACCGAGAGCGGGAAGACGGCGCCCGAGATGAGGAACATCGCGCCCGCCAGCGCTTCGGGGTAGGACCAGGCATCCTGGCGCGTCTGGAGGCACACCGCCGCCATCGCCACGCCGACCGCGACGATGGCGCCCAGCCCGACGACCGTGACCACGACGAGCAGCGGCCAGTCCACCTTCGTGGGATCGAACGGGACCCCGAGCACCACGACGCCCATGGCGAGCGTGATCGCGGCACCCATCGCCCCGACCGCGATCCGCGCCGTCCCGCGCCCGACGAGGACGACGACGAGATCGGACGGGCTGACGTACACGTACTTGAGCATCCGGTAGCGTTCGCGGTCGTCGAGCACGGACCAGGCGAGCCCGGCGATGCCCGAGATCACGAAGGACCAGAGGGCGCTGCCCACCACGACGAACCCGCGGAACTGGCGACCGGCCCCGCCGGCGATGACCTCGAGCATGACGACCAGGATCAGCGCGGCCGAGACGGGCTTGGCGACCGAGTAGATGAAGAACAGCAGGGGATCGGTCCAGTTCGCCTCCATGGCCCAGCCGAGCCGGACCGCCGTCGCGAAGCCGCGCCAGGTCGCGGCGACGCTGGCACGGG
>JAPVSP010000101.1:0-1549 GCA_047519685.1 Chloroflexota bacterium | reverse complement strand
GCCATCGCCGCGGCGCGAGGGCTCAGCGCGAGAACGAGGGGTGCGGCACTCGTGACACGCGGCCCGGACGGCGCCATCGTTGTCGACGACGCCGGAGGGGCGTGGCGCATCGGTGGGCCACCCGAGCGTGGCCGCTACCCGGTGGGGAGCGGCGACGCTCTCCTGGCAGGGCTCCTCGTCGCCTTGGCTTCCGGGTTCGCGCTCCCGGAGGCAGCCAGGCGGGCCGGAGCGGTCGGTGCGGCTAACGCGCTCGTGCCCGGGCAGGGCGAGTTCGACCCCGCCGACGCGGACCGGATGCTGCCGGCAATCAGTCTCGAGCGGGTCGGCTGAGGCGCCCTTGGCGAACCCGAGCAACCGTGCCTGGTGCGACCGCTGTCTCCGGGACACGAGACCCGGATCTCGACAACCGCAGCGAGCGGACCGCCGAGGACCGCGCACCCGAGTCGATGCCACCTTCACGCGACGCTGACGAAAGACGATCCGGGTCGGTTGCCGAGCCCCAGCCGCGTACCCCGAGCCGGACAGGACTCCGGGCTCGACCACCTGGAGCTGTATGTCGACCCGCTGTACTGCGTGATGCCCCGTGGTCATCCGGCAGGGCGGCGTCGGGAGATCAACATCCGCGATCTCGCTGAAGAGCAGTGGGTCATGGACAACGCCTGGACCACCTACTACCAGCTTGTCCTCGAAGCCTGCCAGGCCGCCGGATTCGAGCCGCGGGTCGTCGCGAACTGCCGTTCGTTCGAGGTCGTGCTCTCGCTCGTCAGAGCCGGCTGCGGCATCGCGATCCTTCCGGGACTTGGTCTTGCGGGAGCGCCGGATCTTCCGATTCGACCGATCAATCCACGGATCTCGAGGCGGGTCTACGCCGCCTGTCGCCGCGGTGCAATCCGCCGGCCGACGGCCGCGCCGCGGTCCGTCAACGCCTACGGCCGCCGGAAGGTGCCGGGGTCGGAGCCGGCTCGATGTGGTGGCCGCCAGCGAACGGTCAGCTGCCCCAGCCGATGTCGGACACGACCTCTCCCACCACGCGGTCCTGCCCCGTGGCGCGGGGCGCGACCCAGGTGTTGAACGCGCCCGGCCCGATGACCGCGGCGCCGGCGGCCGCCGCCTCCGGCGAGGCCCAGCGGCCGACGACCACGAGCTCCTGCGCGCCGGTCTTGACGAGCGTCTGGCCGACGAAGCCCTCGAGGCCCGCGAAGATCGCCGGCACCTCGCGCTCGATGTCGGCCACCACCTCCTCGACGGGGACGGACAGCGTGATCCGGTTCACGACGACGACGTGCACGATGGGGTCTCCGCTTGGCGCCGCGTCGGCCGCGGCGAAGGGGCGAAGCATGGCAGAGACCCGCGACGCGTGAAGCGGCGCGCCTGAGCAGCCCGCGCACTCGCGGCACCCCTGCGGCCACACCTTGCCCGGCGGCCCTGTGCCCGGAGGGTCGCGGCGACACCCTAAGTGAAGTTCCCCGGTGAAGATGAGACTGGGGTTCAGGCAGCGAGGATCGCGTCGAGGAGATCGGCGACGTTGGCGAGTGCCGGAACGCTCCCG
>JAPVSP010000100.1:0-17071 GCA_047519685.1 Chloroflexota bacterium | reverse complement strand
GCCCAGCTCGAGGCCGCAGACGCCTCGAGCCCCGCGCGGGTCTGCCGCGCTGTCGGCAGCCGGCCCTCGATGGCCGCGATCGCGTCAGGCAGCCTGCCCAGGATCTCCGGCGCGTTGCGCTCGAGCGCGCGCAGCTCCTCGAAGTGCTTCGCCTGCTCGGAGAGGCGCGCCTGTGCCGCCTGGCAGCGGGTCACGACCTCGGTCAGGAGCCTCTGGCGCGTCGACGCGTCGTCCGGCTGGTCGTCGTCGAGGAGCTGTCGAGCGACGAAGGCGGCCTTCAGGTCGCCACGGGCGGCCTCGAGCGCCGCCCGGAACGGGGTCGCGTCCTCGGCCCCGAACTGCGCCTCCGCGAACCCGAGCTCCTGGTCGCTGTCGCGGATCGCGTCGTCGGTCGCAACGAGCAGCCGGTTCGCCTTGCGGGCGAGGTCGCCGGTCTGGACGTCGCGCTCCTCGGCCGTCGGCGCCGCGAGGCGCACCCGGGCCCCGATCCGCAGGACGAGGAAGAGGCCGACGAGGACGAGGATGCCGCCGAGGATGGCCCAGACGATCGAGGGGCCGCCGGCGTCGCCGGCCGGCGTCGGCCCGCCAGCGGGCTGGGCCGTGGCCAGCGGGGTCGCCGCGGCCAGCGGGGTCGCCGTGGGCGCCCCGGAGCCCCCGGTCAGGGCGGCCTGGAGGGCCCTCGCCGCGTTGACGACCGCCGTCCCATAGTCGCCCGAGCGCAGGCCGGGCTCGATCTCCCGCGTCGCGATCCCGTCCACCTGCGCCTCGCTGAGCCCGAGCCCGCTGTCGACGTAGAGCTGATACGTGCGGTCGCTCAACGCGACCGCCAGCAGTGCATCGCTCCGCCCGAAGGAGTTGACGCGCCTGGTCCCGTCCACGAAGTCGGAGATCGTCAGCCCGCTCGTGGTATCGACGAAGACCGCGAACAGCTGAACCCCGGTCGCGTCCTGGAGATCGGCGATGGCCGCCTCGGCGCGCGAGGTCGCGGCGGGGTCCAGCGCCCCGGCCTGGTCGGTCACCGGCCCGGTGACGCGCGGCGGCTCGGCGGCGAGGACCGATGGGGCCCCCGCCAGCAGCCACAGCAGGGCCAGCAGCGCGAACGTCGGGACGGCCGGCCGCGCGAGGCGGCGCCGACGCCGCGTCGTCACGGACCGGACGTTGCTCTGGAGGGCGTGGCTCGGACGTTCCATGGCTGGGTGGACGGGCTGGGATGAGCCCACTCTAGATGGGCCCAGCGCGTTGGACAGGGCCGGCTGGCCCTGACCGAGTCCCGACCGGCCCGGCGCGCCCGGGACCGTCTCAGGCCATCCGGCGGACGACGACGGACCCGACCTGCTTGTCGTGGAATCCCTGTTTCGCGGGATCGGTGGAGACCGTGTAGGCCAGGAACAGCTGGTAGATGAACACGAGGCCGCCGACGCCCGGCAACGCCGAGACGATCGGCACCGTCAGGAAGGCCCAGCGCCGGATCGCCTGGTCCTGGGTGAGCCGCGCGCCGTCCGCGGCGTTGCGGACCTCGAGGTTCAGGAGCGACTGGCCGACGCTCGCGCCGTTGCGCGTCCAGGTGTAGACGAAGTAGACGCCGCTGACCGCTGCGGCGAGCAGCACGTAGGCCAGGAAGCCACCACCGAGGGCGAAGTCGAAGAGGCGGCCCGGGCGGAAGACGTCGAAGCCGTACGAGAACAGGAACCCGATCCCGAACAGCGCTCCCAGGGTCCCGTCGATGACCCCCAGGATGATCCCGTCGATGATGTAGGCGACGAGTCGGACCCCGACGGTCGCGTACGCGAGGCCCGCGGCGGGGCCCGGTGCCGAGGGCCGGGATCCGGCGGCCGGCGGTCCCGGAGGCGCCGCCGGCGGCCCCGGCGGTGGCGCCGGTGGCGGTCCGGCCGGATCCGGGGCGGTCGCTGGCGAGGAGGCCGTGGGTCCTGTGGGCTGGTCCATCCTGCTCCCTCCGGTGTCACGAGGCGACCCGATGGTACGCCACCGTGGCGGCCGCACGGGCGGCCGCGACCGACGGCGGGCCGGCCGGACCCGGGGCCTCGGGCCGCTCGATCGGCGGCCGGAGCGGCGCGCCGGTGATGAGCCGGGCCCGGCGATCCCGGGTCGGGAAGGTCCAAGCCCAGCGGGCGATGCCGACGATCCGGTCCTGGGACCCGATCACGTACCGGATATGGACGGTCAGCCGGAAGGGCCCCTCGCGCTCCGGCGTCAGGCGGCACGGGTCGATGGACCGCCCGGCACGTGGGCAACGAGCTCCGGGAACCGGCGCACGACCGCGGCGACCCCGAGCAGGCAGAGGACGCCGCCCGAGATGACCGAGGCCTGCGGGCCGATGACCGCGGCCACCGCGGCCGCCTCGATGTCGCCGAGCCGCGGGCCGCTCGTGACGGCGAGGATGTGGATGGCCGTGACGCGTCCGCGCAGCTCGTCCGGTGTCTCGAGCTGGACGATCGTCGAGCGGAAGACGGCCGAGAGCACATCGGCGCCCCCGGCCACCGCGAGCGCCACGAGCGCGAGCGCCACCGAGGACGACGAGATGCCGAAGACCGTGATCGCCACGCCCCAGGCGACGACCGCCAGGACGACCGCCCGCCCGACCCGCCGCACCCGGGAGACCCAGCCGGAGAGGAGCGCACCGAGGAACGCACCCACGGCCGGAGCGGCCGCCAGGAGCCCGACACCGGCCGGACCGAGACGGAAGACGTCCAGGGCGAGGACCGGGAACAGCGAGGTCGGCATCCCGAAGATCATCGCGTCGAGATCGATCACGAACGTCGACAGGATCACCCGCCGCCGGGCGGCGAACCGCAGTCCCTCGCGAACCGCCGCGAGGCTCGGGCGGGCGCTCGCTCCGAGCGGTGGCAGCGGCGCCATCGCCAGCAGGACGGCGATCGAGGCCCCGTACGACGCGACGTCGACCGCGTAGGCGCCGGGCAGACCCACCGTCGCCAGCAGGACGCCCCCGACGGCCGGCCCCACGACCGACGCAGCCTGGAAATTCAGCTGGTTCAGGGCGATCGCGGCCGGCAGCCGCTGGGCGGGCACGAGCCGCGGGATGGCCGAGGAGCGCGCCGGCTGGTCGACCGAGGAGAGCGAGGCCGCGACGAACGCCACGAGCAGGATCGCGCCGAGGGGCGGGGCGGGGAGCAGAGCCAGCATCACGAGGGCGAGGCTGCTCGCGGCCAGGCCGATCTGCGTGACGATGAGCAGCCGGCGCCGGTCGACGGCGTCGGCGACGGAGCCGGCCCCCAGGACGAAGACCAGGATCGGGATCAGCTGGACGGCGGTGAGCGCCGCGATCGCGAGCGTGGAGCCGGTGAGGACATAGACCTGGTACGGCAGGGCGATCCGGGTGACCTGGGTGCCGATCCCGCTCACGACCTGACCCGACCAGAGCAATCGGAAGTCGCGGTCGTGCCGGAGCGGGCCCGTCTCGAGCAGCAGCCCGAGCACTCGGCGGCGGCCGGTAGCTCCTGGACCCGACGGCGCCGCGTCCTCCGGATCGCCCTCCGGGTCGCTCATCCCGCCCGAGCGGCCTCCGTCCAGGCCGACGGTCGGGGGTCGGGGGCGCGGCGTCGGGCGAGCCGGTCCCGCCTCGCGCCGCGGACCGTCACCTGTCGCGCTCCGCCGCTCCGGTGAGCGCGGCCTGGGCGGCGGCGAGCCGAGCGACGGGCACGCGGAACGGCGAGCACGACACGTAGTCCAGACCGATGCGGTCGCAGAAGGCGATCGAGGCGGGGTCGCCGCCGTGCTCGCCGCAGATCCCGATCTTGAGCTTGGGCCGCGCGGAGCGGCCCTTCTCGACGGCCAGCCGCATCTCGCCGCCGACGCCGACCGTGTCCAGGGTCTGGAACGGGTTGGCCGGCAGGATCTTGTCCTCGACGTACTTGAGCAGGAACCCGCCCTCCGCGTCGTCGCGGCTGTAGCCGTAGGTCATCTGGGTCAGGTCGTTGGTGCCGAAGCTGAAGAACTCGGCGTGCTCGGCGATCTCGTCGGCCACCCAGCAGGCCCGCGGGATCTCGATCATCGTCCCGAACTTGAAGTCGACAGACTCGCCAGCGCGCTCGACGACGCCCCGCGCCTCCCGGTCGAGGATCTCGCGGGTGCGCCGCAGCTCGTTCGTGTGACCGACGAGCGGGATCATGATCTCCGGCCGCGGGTCGAGCCCGCGCCGCTTGACCGCGACGGCGGCGTTGAGGATCGCCCGGGTCTGCATCTTCACGAAGTCCGGGATCATCAGCCCCAGGCGGATGCCCCGCAGGCCGAGCATGGGGTTCTGCTCCCGGAGCTGCTCGGCCGCCCGGTAGAGGACCCGTGCCTGGGCATAGCCCGGGTCGTCGAGCGGCGTGCCCGTCGCCTCGTGGCGGACGACCTCGCGCAGCAGGACCTCGTGGTTCGGCAGGAACTCGTGGAGCGGCGGGTCGATCAACCGGATGACGACGGGCAGGCCGCTCATCGCGGCGAGGATGCCCTCGAAGTCGCCCTGCTGGAGCCGCTCGAGCTTGCCCATCGCCGTGTCGAACCGCCCGATGGCGGCCCGGTCGTCGTCGGCGATCTCGGCGCCGGTCGCGAGGCGCTCCTTGGCCCGGGTGGCCTGGAACGCCACCAGGATCGCGTCGCGGACGATCTCCAGCCGCTCGCCCTCGCGGAACATGTGCTCGGTCCGGCAGAGTCCGATGCCCTGGGCTCCGTAGCCCCGGGCCTGGGCGGCCTCCTCCGGCTTGTCGGCGTTCGTCCAGACCTGGAGACGCCGGATCTCATCGGCCCAGCCGAGGATCCGCTGGAGATCGGGCTGCTCCTCGAAGCGGGCCGAGACCGTGGGCAGGGCGCCGACGTACACCTCGCCGGTGGATCCGTCGAGGCTGATCGGGTCGCCTTCGGCGAACGTCGTCCCGTTCGCGCTGGCGCGCTTCGCCGCGTAGTCGACGTGGAGCTCGGAGCAGCCGGCGACGCACGGCTTGCCGATCTGGCGGGCGACGACCGCCGCGTGCGAGGTCGCCCCACCGCGGGCGGTCAGGATGCCCTGGGCGACCGCCATCCCGTGGAAGTCATCCGGCGAGGTCTCGATCCGGACGAGGACGACCCGCTCGCCACGCTCGACCCACTCGACCGCCGTGTCCGCGCTGAAGACGGCCCGGCCGACGGCCGCGCCCGGCGACGCGTTCAACCCCCTGGCGATCCGCGGCGCCCGGGCCTTGGCGGCGGGATCGAACTGGTCGCGCAGCAGCTGGTCGACCTGCGCGGGCTCGATCCGGGAGACCGCCTCCGGCTTCGTGACGATCCCCTCGTCGACCATGTCCGAGGCGATCCGGACGGCGGCGGCGGCGGTCCGCTTCGCCGAGCGCGTCTGGAGCATGAACAGCTTCCCGCGCTCGATCGTGAACTCGAGGTCCTGCACGTCCCGGTAGTGACGCTCGAGGCGCTCGGCGATCAGCTCGAACTCGGCGTACGCCTCGGGGATCTCGTCCTTCAGGTGGCTGATCTTCTGGGGCGTCCGGATGCCGGCGACGACGTCCTCCCCCTGGGCGTTGGTCAGGTACTCGCCGTACAGGACCTTCTCCCCGGTGTTCGGGTCGCGCGTGAAGGCGACGCCGGTGCCCGAATCGCCGCCCATGTTCCCGAAGACCATCGTCACGACGTTGACCGCCGTGCCGAGGTCGTGGGGGATCTTGTTGTACTCGCGGTAGTCGCGCGCCCGCTTGCCGAACCAGGAGGCGAAGACGGCCTTGATGGCGAGGTCGAGCTGCTCGTGCGGGTCGCTCGGGAAGTCGCGCCCGGTGTCCTCACGGACGATCCGCCTCGCCTCGGCGGCCACCTCCTCGAGCGCCTCGGCGTCCAGGTCGGTGTCCGCCTTCGCGCCGTGGGCGTGCTTGGCGGCGTCGAGGGCGTGGTCGAAGCGCGCGCCGTCGACGCCCATGACGATCCGCCCGAACATCTGGACGAAGCGCCGATAGGCATCCCAGCCGAAGCGCTCGTTGCCGGTCAGGGCGATGAGCCCCTGCAGCGTCGCCTCGTTCAGCCCGAGGTTGAGGACGGTGTCCATCATCCCGGGCATCGAGAACTTCGCGCCGGAGCGGACCGAGACGAGGAGCGGGCTGGCGGGGTCTCCGAAGCCCTTGCCGGTCTCGGTCTCGACGTCCCTGACGGCCGCCAGCACGTCGTCCCAGAGACCATCCGGGAGGCGCTCGCCGGCCCCGAAGTAGTCGTTGCAGGCCTCGGTGGTGATGGTGAAGCCGGGCGGTACGGGCAGCCCGGCGTTCGTCATCTCGGCCAGCCCCGCGCCCTTGCCGCCCAGGAGGTCCCGCATCGACGCGTCGCCCTCCGCGTGCCCGGCGCCCCACGCGTAGATGTAGCGCTTGGCGGCGCGATGGGCGCGCGCGGGCGAGGGGGCGAGCGTGTCGGCCATGACAGGGCTCCTTCGGTGAGCGGCGGAGCGGCGGCGATGAGCGCGTCGCGTGGTCGGGTCCGTATGTCGCGGGCGATTGTACCGCCGGTCGGCCGATCGTCCGCCCGCTCGCCCGGCTGAGCCCGGACGAGGACGGTCGGGGACGCCAGCATCTACACTCGGCGGCGGACGGCCGCCCGCCCCTCCCGACTCTCCCTTCCGAGCCACCCACGGGCGCCGGTCCACGAGCGAAGGACCCACCGACGAATGACCGACCTCCCCGCGGACACCCGGGTCATCCAGGCCGAGGCCGACCAGTACAACGCTCGCCTCGTCACTCGGGCCGACCAGAGTGCCGATCTGGCGTACTTCTGGGTGCGATTCGACGGTGAGCCGGTCCCGTTCGAGCCCGGCCAGTACATGACGATCGGTGTCATGGCCGACGGCAAGCTCTGGCAGCGGCCGTACTCCGTGGCGTCGGCGCCCCGGGACGCCGGTGACGGCGGCTACGAGCTGTACGTCCGGCTCGTGCCCATCATCCGCTTCACGACCCTGCTCTGGCGGCTGCCCGAAGGCCACGGGATGCGGATGATCGGCCCGAAGGGCAAGTTCATGCTCGAGCCTGATGACTCGCGGACCCACCTCTTCGTCTCGACCGGAACCGGCATCGCGCCGTTCATCTCGATGCTCCGGGAGACGCTCGCAGCCGGCCGGCCGCGGCGGACGGTCGTCCTGCACGGCTGCTCGTACGTCCACGAGCTGGGCTATCGCGAGCTGCTCCAGAGGTGGGAGCGCGAGCGGACGTATCCGCTGCGGTACGTGCCCACGATCAGCCGCCCCAACGACCCGCGGAACGCCGGCTGGAGCGGCCGGACCGGACGGGTCGAGACGATCGTCCGGGACGTCTGCCGGGAGCTGGACCTCCGGCCCGAGCGGACGGTCGTCTACATCTGCGGCAACCCCGACATGATCCTGAACACTGAATCGATCCTGATCGACGACGGGTTCCCCGAGTTCCACGTCAAGAAGGAGCTCTACTGGCCCAAGGGGAAGCCCGCCACGGCCGACCTGGGCGCCGCCGGCTGAATGCCCGAGCCATCCATGCCCGAGGGACCGGGCGAGCGCGCCGAGCGCCTCGTCGCGCGCCTCCGCGAGCGCGAGGCCGTCCGGCGGCCGGCCATCGACGCTCCGCTCGAGGTCGTCCGGGCCCCCGGCCGGGTCAACCTGATCGGCGAGCACACGGACTACAACGAGGGGTTCGTCCTGCCCGCCGCGATCGACCGCGAGGTGTGGATCGCGCTGCGGCCGAGCGACGACGATCGGGTCGAGGTCACCTCCCTGCAGCTCGGCGAGACGGTCGCCTTCCGGTTCGACGAGCTGGCCCCCCGGGATGGCCGGCCCGCCAGCTGGATCGACTACGTCGCCGGCACGGCCTGGGCGATGCGCGCGGCCCGCCTGCCGATCCGCGGCTTCCGTGGCGTCCTCGACTCGAGCGTGCCCGTCGGCGCCGGGCTCTCGTCGTCCGCGGCGATCGAGCTCGCCGCGAGCTGGGCACTGCTCGACCCGGCCGCGGAGCGTCCGGCGCCGGGGGCGATGGCGCTGATCTGTCAGCGGGCGGAGAACGCCTACGTCGGGGTGAACTGCGGGATCATGGACCAGTTCGCGTCGGCCGCCGGTCGGGCCGGTCATGCGCTCCTGCTCGATTGCCGGACGATCGAGGCCACGCCTGCGGCCTTGCCCGACGACCTGGCCCTGGTGGTGTGCGACACGGGCTCGCCGCACCGGCTGGAGGCTTCCGCGTACAACGAGCGGCGCTCCGAGTGCGAGGCTGGCGTGCGGGTCATCGCCGCGCACGAGCCGGGGGTTCGCGCCCTGCGTGACGTGGACGAGGAGATGCTCCGGCGCTACCTCCCGCTCATGCCGGAGCGGGTCGCGCGCCGCTGCGAGCACGTCGTCCGCGAGGACGCCCGGGTCGGACGGACGGTCGAGGCGCTGGCGCTCCGCGACCTGGAGGCCGTCAGAGCGCTGTTCGCGGCCTCGCACGCGTCGCTGCGCGACCTGTACGAGGTCAGCTCGCCGGAGCTCGACGCCATGGTCGAGATCGCGAGCGAGGTGCCCGGCGTCGTCGCCGCCAGGATGACCGGGGCCGGCTTCGGCGGTTGCACCGTCAACCTCGTCCGGCACGACGCCGTCGAGGCGATCCGGGAGGCTGTGCTCGAGCGGTATCCGTCGCGGACCGGGCTCGAGCCGAGGGTCTACGTCTCGCGGGCGGTCGACGGCGCGGGACCGGTCGCCGTCGCCGCGTGAACCGATCCGCGGAGCGCGACACGACCGATCGCGGTCCCGGTCGAGGCGGGACCTGCGCCCGTCCCGAGGTGACCTTCGGCCCCGCCCGAACGGTCCCCCTGTCGGTTCGTGGATACATGCGCATAGGCGCACGATCCCTCCAGCGACCAGGTCGGTCGCACGCAGTCATGGGCAGCGCATGCATCCGATCGTCAGGACCGACCAGCTCTCGCCGAACGTGACCCGCCTCGTCGTCGAGGCGCGTCGCATCGCGGAGATCCGCCGTCCCGGTCAGTTCGTCATCGTCCGCAGGGGGCCGGGGGCCGAGCGGATCCCGCTGACCATCGCCGACGCCGACCCGGACGCCGGCACGATCACGCTCATCATCCAGGCCGTCGGGAAGAGCACGATGGATCTCGTCGAGCTCCGACCGGGCGAGGCGATCACGGACATCGTCGGCCCTCTCGGCCGCCCGACCGACCTCGTCGCAGGCGGCCACGTGCTCTGCGTCGGTGGCGGCGTCGGGACAGCCGTCATCCTGCCCATCGCCCGGGAGCTCGGCCGTCTGGGCGTCCAGGTCACGAGCATCATCGGAGGCCGCTCGCGCGAGTGGGTGATCCTCGAGGAGGAGCTGTCCGCGGCGGGCGAAGTGGTGACCTGCACCGACGACGGGAGCTACGGCCGGCACGGCTTCGTGACCGAGGCCCTGAAAGATGCGCTCGACGCCGGCGGCATCGACGCGATCTACGCGGTCGGGCCCGTCCCCATGATGCGGGCGGTCAGCGAGCTCACGCGCCCGTACGGGGTGCCGACCATCGTGTCCCTCAACGCGATCATGCTCGACGGGACCGGGATGTGCGGCGGCTGCCGGGTGCACATCGCCGGAGAGACCCGCTACGCCTGCGTCGACGGTCCCGAGTTCGACGGCCACCAAGTCGACTTCCGGGAGCTGGCCGACCGGCTGACGACCTATCGGCCGTTCGAGCAGGCGGCCCTTGAGCGACGCGAGGCCTGCCGGGTGCCGGCCCTCGCGGCCGCCACCCTGCGTGAGGCGACCGCCTCGACCGAGGCCCCGAAGGCCGAAGGAGCCCTTCGATGACCGAGCAGCCCGCGCCCGTCCCCGGGGAGGGGTCGGAGCCAGCGTCCCCGGAAGCGTCCCTGGTGACACCCGGCACCCCGGCCGACTCGCCGGTCCTCGACATGGTCCGCCGGATCCTCGCCGGCGAGCCCGCGACCGTCGGTCCGAAGGACCGGATGCACATCGAACGCGTGAAGATGCCGGAGCAGGAGGCCGAAGCGCGGTCGCACAACTTCGTGGAGGTCAACCTCGGCTTCACGGAGCGGCTCGCCGTCCTCGAGGCGGAGCGCTGCCTCCAGTGCAGGAACGCGAAGTGCATCGACGGGTGCCCGGTCCGGGTCAACATCCCGCGCTTCATCGAGTTCGTCCGCGTCGGCGACATGGCCGCTGCGGCGGACTCGCTCCTCGACGACAACGCGCTGCCCTGCGTGACCGGCCGGGTCTGTCCGCAGGAGACACAGTGCGAGGGCGTCTGCCTGCGCGGGAAGAAGGGCCCGCCGGTCGCGGTCGGCTACCTGGAGCGCTACGTCGCAGACTGGGCGCAGCAGCATCCGGAGGCGCTCGAGCATCGCCGGCCCGCGGAGAGCGGCCGGACGGTCGCGATCGTCGGCTCCGGTCCGGCCGGCCTGACCGCCGCCGGCGAGCTGGCCAAGCTCGGCCACAAGGTCACCATCTTCGAGGCGTTCCACGCCGCGGGCGGGGTCCTCATCTACGGCATCCCGGAGTTCCGGCTGCCGAAGGACATCGTCCAGGCCGAGATCGACCGCCTCGTCGAGGCCGGCGTGACGATCGAGCCGAACTCGATCATCGGCAAGACCTTCACGCTCGCCGAGCTGCGCGCGCGGTTCGACGCGGTGTTCATCGCCGTCGGCGCGGGCCTGCCGGTGTTCATGGGCGTCCCCGGCGAGAACCTCAAGGGCGTCTACTCCGCGAACGAGTACCTCACGCGGGTGAACCTCATGGGCGCCTGGTCGCCCGACTCGGACACCCCGGTCCTGCACGGCCAGCGGGTCGTCGTCGTCGGCGGTGGCAACGTGGCGATGGACGCGGTCCGGACGGCGCGCCGGCTCGGTGCGGCGGAGGCGACGATCGTCTACCGGCGCGGTCGGCAGGAGCTGCCCGCCCGGATCGAGGAGGTCCACCACGCCGAGCAGGAGGGGGTCCGCTTCGACTTCCTCGTCGCACCGCTCGAGGTCCTCGGCTCGGAGGACCGCTGGGTGACCGGGCTGCGCTGCCAGCGCATGGAGCTGGGCGAGCCGGACGCGTCCGGACGGCGACGGCCGGTGCCGATCGAGGGCTCGGAGTTCGTCATGGAGTGCGACATGGTCGTGGTGGCCATCGGCACGCGCTCGAACCCGATCCTCGCCGCCACCACGCCCGACCTCGTGGTCAACCAGTGGGGCTACATCGTCACCGACGAGACCGGCATGACGAGCATCCCCGGCGTGTTCGCCGGGGGCGACATCGTGCGGGGTGCCGCGACCGTCATCCTCGCGATGGGCGATGGCAAGCGCGCCGCCCGGTCGATCGACGGCTACCTGCGGGCAGAGGCGGCCGAGGACAGCGACGAGGTGGCGGCAAGCGCCTGACGCGCCCTGGGCGGAGGTCGGTCGCGGGCGGAGCCCAGGCCCCGAGCCGCGCGGCCCGGGTCGGAGCCGGGGCGCCTGGCCGCCATCAGGGCCGTGCCGCGTCCAGGCGGTCGAGGATCGCCCGCTTCACCCCCTCGACGGGGATGCGCTCCTGTGTCATCGAGTCCCGGTCGCGGACCGTGACCGCGCCATCCTCGAGCGAGTCGACGTCCACCGTGACGCACCACGGCGTCCCGATCTCGTCCTGTCGCCGGTAGAGCTTGCCGATGGCCGCGGTATCGTCGTAGACGGCCATCATGTCGCGCCGCAGGTCCGCCACGATCCGCCCGCAGAGCTCGACGATCTCGGGCCGCTTCTTGAGCAGCGGCAGGACGGCGACCTTGTACGGGGCGAGCTCCGGGTGCAGTCCGAGGACCGCCCGCTTCTCGCCGCGGACCTCCTCCTCGCGGTAGGCGTCGATGAGGAAGGTGAACGCCGCGCGATCGGCGCCGCCCGCCGTCTCGACGACCCAGGGGATGAAGTGCTCGTTCGTCGCCGGGTCGAAGTACTCGAGGCTCTCGCCGGACGCCCGCGAGTGGTTGCCGAGGTCGAAGTCGCCCCGGTTGTGGATGCCCTCCAGTTCCTTCCAGCCGAACGGGAAGCGGTACTCGATGTCGATCGCCTTCTTGGCGTAGTGCGCGAGCTCATCGGGGGCGTGCTCGCGGAAACGGAGCCGCTCGGGGTCGACGCCCAGGGACGTGTACCAGCCCCAGCGTCGCGGAAGCCACGCCTCGAACGCGCCCGCCGCGTCCTCGGGGCGGACGAAGTACTGCATCTCCATCTGCTCGAACTCGCGCATCCGGAAGACGAAGTTGCCGGGGCTGATCTCGTTCCGGAAGCTCTTGCCGACCTGGGCGATCCCGAACGGCAGCTTCTTCCGACTCGACCCCTGGACGTTCTTGAAGTTCACGTACGATCCCTGCGCCGTCTCCGGGCGCAGGTAGACGATCGCCGCCTCCTCCTCGATCGGGCCCATGTACGTCTTGAACATGAGGTTGAAGCGGCGGGGGGCCGAGAGCGGACCGCCGTCGATCGGGCAGGTCAGACCCAGCCGCGCCACGACCGTCTCGTCGCGCAGGTCGGTCGCGGTCAGCTCCTCCGTCCCCGGCAGCTCGTCGAGCCGGAAGCGGCGATGGCAGCGCCCGCACTCCACCAGCGGGTCCGAGAACGAGCCGACGTGGCCGGACGTCACCCAGACCTGCGGGTGCATGAGGATCCCGGCGTCCAGACCGACGATGTCGTCGCGCTCCTGGACCATGGCTCGCCACCAGGCCCGCTTGACGTTGCTCTTCAGCTCGACGCCGAGCGGCCCGTAGTCCCAGACCGCGTTGATCCCGCCGTAGATCTCCGAGCTCGGGAAGACGAACCCGCGTCGCTTGGCGAGCGAGACGATGACGTCGAGGTCCGCGATCGCCGGGGCGACGGCCGACGGGTCGCGGACGCGGCCGGCCGAGGTGGGTGCGTCGGTCACGGGAAACGGACTCCGCTGGGCGGCCGGCCGTGGCAGGGACGGTCGCGGGTGGGCTGGCGCCTCGATGCTACCAGACCGGCCGAGGCCGCCGGCGGACAGGACGCCCGTGCGGCGCTCGGGCCGGCTTCCCTACCCGAGCCGGACGCGGGTGGGCTGGATCCGGATGGCGACGGGGTACTCGGCGCTGAAGTACTCCGCGGTCCACCCGGAGTCGTCGAGCAGCGCCTGGTACTTCGCCATGTAGGCGGGCACCTCGGACGCCGGCGGCGCGTCCGGGACGATCCGAGCGACGGCCTCGATGGTCACGATCCGGCCGCCCCTCCCGTCCGAGTCCAGGTGGATCGAGACCCGAGGGTTCCGGGCGATGTTGCGCGTCCGTGGCGTGCCGGCCAGGCTGTAGACGAGGATCTCGTCACCCTCCCGAAGGAACCAGACGGGTGAGCTCTGCGGCTGGCCGTCGGACCTGACGGTCGTCAGCCAGGCGATCAGCTCGGCGTCCAGCCGTTGCGCGACCCGCCGCCCGCGTTCCGTCGTGGGGTCGATCATCGGGTCGTCGCCTCCGTCGTCGCGATCCCACGGGCGCGCACCTCGTCGAGGAACCCGAGCGACCTCGCGTCGCGCTCCAGCGCGTGCCGGATGAACGCCCGCATCGCCTCCTCGACCTCACGCTCGACCGGCGGCGCGAGCCGCAGGGAGGCCAGGGCCTCGACGTCCAGCCGCTGGTAGGCCTTCAGGAGCTTGATGGCCTCGAGCGACAGCCCGGTCAGCGCGGCCGGCGGTCCGGGGCACCGCTCGCAGAGGACGCCGCCCAGGGGCGGGACCCAGCGGAAGGACTCGTCGATGCCCAGGCTCCGGTCGCACTCGACGCAGCGGTCGACCTCCGGGCGGACGCCGAGCTCGTCGGCCAGCCGCATCTCGTACCAGCGGGCCACCCGCGATGGGGCCATCCCGGCCTCGAGGAGCTCGTAGGCGCGACGCAGGAGCAAGTAGATCGGCTCGGCCGCGTGCCGCTCCTCGAGGGATCGATCAGCCAGCTCGGCAAGGTACCAGGCCGTCGCCGCCGACTCGAGCGAGTCGCGGAGGCGGAGGAACGCGCGCCGCACCGCCACCCCGGTGACGACGTCGAAGGTCCGGCCTCGGGCGAGGTTCAGGTGGAGCTCGGCGAACGGCTCGAGGCTGCCCCCGAGGCGCGACGTGGGCCGCCGGACGCCCTTGGCGATCGCCTTGAGCTTGCCCAGCTCGGGCGTGATCAGGGTGACGACCCGGTCGGCCTCGCCGAGCTCGAAGCGGGACAGGACGATGGCGTCGGTGGCGTACAGGCGGCGACTGGGCACGGCGCGACGGTACCACCGGGCCTCCGGCGGCGCTGCACCTCGGACGACCGGATCGCCGCGATCCAATTCGCTACCTGGACCGAACATGTTTGTGGGATGGCCGCTACACTGGAGCCCGCGATGAGCACGACGGCGGGCGAGCTGGATCTCGCGGCCCTGATCGCCGACACCGAGGAGGAGATCCTCGGTCTGGTGCGCGACCGCGATCCCTCGACCCACGGCGTCTACGAGATGGTCCGCTACCACCTCGGGCTCGACGGATCGGGGGCGCCCGCGGGCAAGCGGATCCGCCCCCTCCTGGGCCTGCTCGCGTACGCCTCGATCGCCGGCGACTACCGGCGCGCGCTGCCCGGCGCGGCGGCCGTGGAGCTCGGGCACAACTTCAGCCTCGTCCATGACGACATCGAGGACGGCGACCGCGAGCGGCGGCACCGCCCGAGCCTCTGGACCGTCCACGGCATCCCGCAGGCGATCAACACCGGCGACACCCTCTTCAGCCTGTCCCGGATCGCCCTCCACCGGCTGACGGACCTGGGGTTCTCCGACGCCAAGGTCCTCCGCCTGATGCGCCTCTACGACGAGACGTGCCTGCGCCTGTGCGAGGGCCAGTACATCGACATCTGGACGTCGGAGCACGACGAGACGATGTCGGTCGAGCTGTACTTCGACATGATCGGCCGGAAGACGGCCGCGCTCATCTCCGCCTCGATCGAGGCCGGGGCGCTCCTGGCGACCGACGACGAGCACGTCATCGAGCGCTACCGGCGCTTCGGCTGGGCACTCGGCCTGGCCTTCCAGCTCAACGACGACCTGCTCGGGATCTGGGGGCTCGAGCAGACCACGGGCAAGGAGCCGACCGACCTGGCACGGCACAAGAAGACGCTGCCGGTCATCTACGCGTTCGAGCGCGCCGGGCCCGAGGACCGGGCGCGCCTCGCGGCCCTCTACCGCGAGGGCGAGCCGACGCCGGCCAGGGTCGACGAGGCCGTCGCGATCCTCGAGCGCCTCGGGGCCCGCGACTACACCCGCGACATGGCCCGGCGCTACCGAGACGAGGCGCTGGCCGAGCTCGACGCCGCCGGCGTGGTCGATCCCGCCGCCCGTCGCCGCCTCGAGGAGATCATGGTCTCGGTCATCAGCGCGTAGGCGACCCGCCCGCGGTCGCGGCGGTCGGTCGCTAGCGATCCGCCTCGTCGTCGGCGGCCGCGTCGTCCTCGCGCCGCTCACGCCTGGCCAGGACCTTGCCGACCCGTCGTCCGTCGATCGACTCGACCGTCAGAGTGAGCGGCTCGACCTGGACCCGATCGCCCGGCTCCGGCACGTCGCCGAGCCGATGGAAGACGAGGCCGCCGACCGTGTCGTACTCGTCCTCGTCCTCGAGCTCCAGCTCGAGGTCGAACGCGTCGGCCAGGTCCTCGATCGACGCCCGACCGTCGATCCGGGCCTCGTCGTCGGAGAGCTTCACGACCATCGGCTCCTCGACGTCGTATTCATCCTGGATCTCGCCGACGATCTCCTCGAGCAGGTCCTCGATCGTCACCAGGCCGGCCGTGCCCCCGTACTCGTCGAGGACGATCGCGATGTGGACCTTCCGGCGCTGGAACTCGTGGAGCAGGTCGTCGATCGACATCGACTCGGGAACGAACACCGGCGTCCGGAGCAGCGTCCGGACGGCCGGTCGGTCGCCGGAGCCGCCCTTGAGGAACGGCAGCAGATCCTTGGCATAGAGGATCCCGACGATCGCGTCGACCGACTCGTCGTAGACCGGGATGCGCGAATGGCCCTCGGCGACGATCGTGTCGACGGCCTCGTCGAGCGTCGCCTCCGCGGGCAGGGCGGCCATCGCGGTGCGCGGGACCATGACCTCGTGCAGGCGTCGCTCGCCGAGCCCGATGACCGCATGGATCATCTGCTCCTCCTCGGCCTCGAGGACACCCTGCTCGCCGCCACGCTCGACGATCAGCTTCAGCTCCTCCGCGCTGATCTGCGCCTCGCGCTGGGTCTCGACGCCGAGCGATCGGGTGACGATCCCGGTCACCCCGGTGAGGAGCGCGACGACCGGCCCGAGGACCCGGCCGAGGACATCGACGGGGCCGGCCAGCACGAGCGCGAACCGGTCGCGATGGGCGAGCGCCAGGGACTTGGGGACGAGCTCGCCGAAGACGATCGTGAAGAGCGCGAGGAGGAGCGTGACGATGACCAGCGCGATGGGTTGGGCCGAGCCGCGCAGGACGTCGACCTTCTCGAGCAGCCCACGGAGGTTCTCGGTCAGGCTGACGGCCGCATAGGCCGAGGCGAGGAAGCCGACGAACGTCACCCCGATCTGGACGACCGCCAGGAACCGGCCAGGCTCCTCGAGCATCCGGCGGACCCGACGCGCCCCGCTGACGCCCTCGTCGACCATCTGGTCGACCCGGCTGCGGCGGATCGACACGAGGGCGATCTCGGCAGCGACGAAGACCGCCTCGAGCAGCGTCAGGAACAGGATGACGAGGAGCTCGACGATCGGCAGCTGCATCAGGTCCCGTCGTCGGGCGAGGGGGCGACCGGATCGGGGGCCGCCTCCGGGCCCGTGGCGCCTGGGGCTCGCCGGGCCGCACCGGGGACCTGTCCCGCCTCGCCCGCCGGTCCCGGGCGGGGTCGCTGGTCGCGGATCCGCGCCGGGACGCCGACCGCGAGCTTGCCGGCCGGGACGTCGTGGGTGACCACGGCGCCGGCGCCCGTCTTCGCCCCGTCGCCGAGCGTGACGGGCGCGCGGAGCATCGTGTCCACGCCCAGGAACACCCGCTCGCCGATCGTCGTGCGGTGCTTGCGGACGCCGTCGAAGTTGGCGGTGATGGTGCCGGCGCCGACGTTGGTCTCCGCTCCCACGTCCGCGTCGCCCAG
>JAPVSP010000099.1:0-5169 GCA_047519685.1 Chloroflexota bacterium | reverse complement strand
GTCGCCGCCGACGACCCCTACTTCGTCAGGGAGTTCGCCGACTGGGTGGCCCCCCTCTACCGCCGCCGGCGAGTCCCGATGGACGATCTGATCGGCCTGGCGGAGGGGCTCCGCAGCGCGATCGCGACCGTCCTGACCGCGGGCGAGCGCGAGGCGGCCGACCGGTCGATCGACGCGGGGATCGAGGTCTTCCGCTGGTATCGCCGCATCGCGGGGGACGCGCGCCGGCGGAACCGGATCCTCGCGGCGATCTACAAGGGAGGCTGAGCCGGGATGACGATCAAGTGGGTCAAGGTCGACCCCCTCGTCATGAACGGCGAGCCGTTCGTCTACAACACCCGCCTCACCGTGCGCCAGCTCCTCCAGCTGCGGGCGAACGGCTACACGCTCGTGGACCTGCTCAAGGACCACCCCGAGCTGCGGACGGTGGGTGTCGCCGCGGCGTACTGCTACGCGGCCGATCACCCTGAGCGGTACGCCGAGTTCATCGAGCCGGACGGCGCGCTCAGGGGGCCCGGCTACACGGTCGCCGAGGCCGACGGCCTGCCGGCCCAGTACCAGCGGCCCGGCGTCGTCGTCAAGCCCCCGGTCGCCGCCTAGCACGACCATCCGCCTCGGCCGGACGTCGGTCCGGATCGGCTGGACTGGTCAATCCCGACCTCGATGGTATGATTTCGGCGCGATGGACGACCCCACGACCGGCACCCAGGCACCCCCGACCGTGACACCGGCCGGCGGGAGCGCGCCCGTCTTCGACGCGGAGCGTCGCGCGACGGAGCTGGCGATCCTCGACGCGCTCCGATCCGTGGTCGACCCGGAGATCGGGATGAACGTGGTCGAACTGGCGCTCATCAAGCAGGTCCTGCTCGGCAAGGACGAGTCCGAGATCAAGATGATCCTCACGACGCCGTTCTGCCCGTACGCCGGCTCGATGATCCAGCAGGTCAAGGAGGCGGCCGAGTCGGTCGTCGAGCACCCGGTGAAGATCACCCTCCTCGCCGAGCGATGGGACCCGCGTGACGCCGGACTGATGTGGTGATGAGCGGTGGCGCCTAAGGGAAGGCTCCCATTCGAGTCGGTCGTCGCGACCGGCAAGGGCGACGACGGGACCACCGGCCTGCTCTACGGCGGCGAGCGTGTCCCCAAGGACGACGCCCGGACCGAGGCCTACGGGACCGTCGACGAGGCCGTGGCCGCTCTCGGGGTCGCCCGAGCGGAGCTCGGGTCGAAGGAGCGCCACGGAGCGCGGTCGCCATCCTTCGGTCAGCTCGACCAGACGATCCTGCGCTTCCAGCGCGAGCTCTTCGTCGTCGGCGCCGAGCTGGCGACCACGCCGGTGGCCTGGGGTCGCCTCGAGCCCGGCCGGACGTGCGTGACGGCGGCGATGGTCGACGCCATCGGCCGGCTGCTGGCCGACCTGGAGGCGCACATCGCGATGCCCCGGGAGTTCGTCGTGCCCGGCGAGACGCGCCTGAGCGCCGCGCTCGAGCTGGCCCGCACCGTGGTCCGCCGGGCGGAGCGACGCACGGTCTCGCTCGCCCGCGCCGGAGCGCTGCCCGAGGGCTCGCTCGCGGTCCCGTACCTGAACCGGCTCGCCGATCTCCTGTGGGTCCTCGCTCGCGCCGCGGAACAGGCAGAATCGCGCAGCGCGCCACCCGCGACCCGCCGCGCCCGTCGAAAGGACGAGCGAGGCGAGCCGGCCGAGGGTCAGCCGGCGGCCGGCGACCATCGAAGCTGATACCCCAACGATCGAGACGGAGGCACTCCCTTGTCGATGAACCCGTACGCGCCCTCGCAGCTCGGCGTCCGACCGGCGGCCGCGCTGTCGGCGGCGTTCCTCACCCAATCGTTCTTCTGGATGGCCCTCGGGCTGCTGGTCACGACCGGTGTCGGCATCCTCATCGCGGCACTGCCGGCCGAGCAGATCGCGAGCCTGTCGTCGCTGTTCATCCTGCTGCTCTTCGGCCAGCTGGCCATCGCCTTCACGCTCGGCCTGGCGATCCGGCGCATCTCGGCCACGCTCGGACTGCTCCTGTTCTTCGTCTACGCCGCCTCGATGGGCGTCACCCTGGGCTTCATCCTGACGTACTACGCTCCGGGCACGGTCGCCTCGGCGGGCCTCAGCGCCGCGGCCGTCTTCGGCGGCGCCGCGCTCTACGGCGCGGTCACGAGGCGGAGCCTGGCCACGATCGGCGGCTACGCGTTCGTGGCGCTCATCGGGCTCCTCGTCGCGATGGTCGTCAACCTGTTCATCGGCTGGACATGGCTGTCGTTCGCGATCTCGGTCGTCGGGGTCGGGATCTTCACGGTCCTGACCGCCTGGGATGTCCAGCGGATCCAGCGCGGCGACCTCGCGGCCTTCACCGGCTCGATGGAGAAGGGCGCGGTCATGGGGGCCTTCGTCCTCTATCTGGACTTCGTGAACCTGTTCTTCATGCTGCTGCGGCTCTTCGGCGGCGGCCGCCGCTGATCCCGCTCCTGCCCGCGGACCACGAAGCCCCGCCCGGCACCGCCGGGCGGGGCTTCATCGTGTCCAGGGGCCGCCGCGGCGCATGGAGCCCGCCGCGAGCCGTCTCAGGTGGCCTCCACCGAGCGGCTGCTCACGAGGTCCCCCAGGGCGTCCGCCGGTCGCGGCTCGGCGTACAGGAAGCCCTGCCCGCGGTCGCAGCCGAGCTCCCGCACGAGAGCGAGCTGCCCGGCCGTCTCGATCCCCTCGGCGACGACGTCGATGCCGAGGCCATGGGCGAGCGAGACGACCGCCCGGACGATGGGCTCCGCGGCGGGGTCGGCGCCGAGCTCGGCGACGAACGTCCGGTCGACCTTGATGGAGTCGAGCGGCAGATGCTTGAGATATGCGAGCGACGAGTAGCCGGTCCCGAAGTCGTCGAGCACCAGCCGGACGCCGAGCGCCCGCAGGGCCCGGAGGGCGCCGATGCCCGGCTCGGACCGGTCCATCAGGATGCTCTCGGTGATCTCGAGCTCGAGGATCGCCGGGTCGAGGCCGGTCCGTCGCAGGACCGCGGCGACCTGGTGGACCAGGTCCGGCGTCGCGAACTGGCGGGCGGAGAGGTTGACGCTGACGGTCAGCGGCGCGTCGTCGGGTGCCGCGAGCTGCCAGCTCCGCGCCTGCCGGCAGGCTCGCTCGATGACCCACTCCCCGATCGGCAGGATGAGCCCGGTCTCCTCCGCGAGGGGGATGAACTGGCCCGGCGGGATCAGGCCCCGGGTCGGATGCGCCCAGCGGACGAGCGCCTCGACGCCGGAGACCCGGCCCGTCGCCAGGTCGACGATCGGCTGGTAGTGGAGCCGCAGCTGGTCGCGGTCGATCGCCCGTCGCAGGTCGGATTCGAGGTCGAGCCGCTCGAGCGTCTCGGCGCTCATCGCCGGGTCGAAGAGCTCGAAGGAGACCGCCGGGCCCGACTTGGCTCGATGCAGCGCGATCTCGGCCTCCCGGAAGGCGTCCCCCGCCGACGCCGCTCCGGGTCGCAGGAGGACGATGCCCGCTCGGGCGGTCACGAACGTCTCCTGGCCCCGGACGTCGAACGGGGCACGCAGCTCGGCGTCCAGTCGCTCGGCGACCATGAGCGCCTGCTCTCGACCGGAGACCCCGGACACGATCAGCGCGAACTCGTCGCCGCCGAACCTGGCCACCGTGTCCTCGGGCCGGAGCAGGTCGGTCAGCCGTCGTCCGACGGCGGCGAGGAGGTCGTCGCCGGCCGCATGGCCGAGCCGTTCGTTGACCACCTTGAAGCGGTCGATGTCGAGGAGGAACAGCGCGGCCGGTCGACGGCCCGACTCCGGGCCGGCCAGCGCGGCGGCGAGCCGCTGGTCGAGCTCGTCGCGGTTGGGGAGGCCGGTGACCCGGTCGGTCCTCGCCTGCCGGGCCAGCCGCTCCTCGAGGCTCCGCCGCTCCCGAAGGTCGCGGATCGAGGCGACACGGGCGGGGCCGTCGGGGTACGGGATGGCGCGCCCCGCGATCAGGACCGGGAAGACGCCGCCCTCGCGGTCGCGCGCGACCACCTCGACCGGGTCGTCACGGCGGCGACGCCAGCGGCGGGTGAGCAGCCGTCGCGCGTCCGGCGCCAGGAACTCGACGAGCCTCCGCCCGACCGCGTCCTCGTCGGTGGTCCGGAACAGGTCCCGGAACGACTGGTTGACCTCCAGGATCCGCCCGTCACGGTGGATCGCCAGCGCCTCGGCGGCCGCGTCGGAGAGTCGGCGGAACCGCTCCTCGGAGGACCGCAGCGCCGCCTCGGCGCGGGTCCGCTCGGCGACCTCGCGCTGGGCGGCCTCGAGGAGGCGCGCGTTGTCGAGCGCGATCGAGGCGAGCTGTCCGAGCCGTGAGAGCACCGCGATCTCGCGCTCGCCGAACTCCCGGATCACCCCGCCGGTGGCGAGTCCGAGGACCCCGACGACAGCCGCGCCGGAGGTGAGGGGGACCGCCGCCACCGACCCGAAGACCCCCCGCTCGACCAGCGGCGATCGGTCCGGCCAGCGGTCGTAGTCGGGGATGGCCTGCGGTCGGCCGGTCCGGTGGACGAGCCCGGCCAGCCCTTCCCCGAGCGGCATCCGGAACCCGAGCCGCGTGGCGAAGACGCCCGTCCCGACGCGGACGACGAAGGCCTGCAGCTCCGGGTCGAGGAGGTAGATGTAGCCGTGCGGCGTCCCCAGGATGGCCGTCGCCCGGGCGAGGATCGCCTCCAGGAGCTCGTGCGGATCGAGCCGGTCCATGAGCGCGAGTGCCGTGTCGTTGAGCGCCGCGAGGTAGGCGTCCCGCGGGTCGGCGTCGCGGTCCTCGCCCGTTCGGACCGGCTTCGCCAGGTAGAGGGCCCGGTCCGCGCACGAGACGAGGTCGTCCTTCGTCCCGCCGTCGTCGGGATGGCAGGCGAGTCCCACGCTGGTCCCCAGCCGCGATCCTTCGCCCGGCACCGGGAGCTCGGCGACCGCGCGACGGATGCGATCGGCGACCGCGAGCGCTCCGACCCGGTCCGCGCCGGGCATCACGACGGCGAACTCGTCGCCCCCGTAGCGGTACACGCGGTCGTCCTCCCTGACGGCGCTCACGATCGCTGCGGCCACCTGGCGGAGCAGCCGATCGCCGGTCGGGTGGCCATGGGCGTCGTTGAAGGCCTTGAAGCCATCGAGGTCCAGCATGAGCAGGGCGAGCGG
>JAPVSP010000098.1:0-5916 GCA_047519685.1 Chloroflexota bacterium | reverse complement strand
CTGTTCCCGGTCTTCGCCGGCTACCTCGAGGTCCAGGCCGACCGGGTCGCCATCCATGGCCGCTACGCGCCGCCCGGCGGGAAGATCGGCCAGGCGCTCGACTCGGCCCTCCTGCACGTGGCGGCCCGGGCGACGGCCGTCTGGTTCCTCGGTTGCCTCGCGACCGCCCTCGGGTGAGGCGCGCCCCCGCCGCGACCCGACGCTCGGGGCTGGTGCGCCGCTCACGGCACTTGTAGGCTTCCGCCAGCGGGTACCCGCGATCGGGCCACCCGGGAGGCTCGCGTCCTCGGATCGAGGACCCGGCGCCTGCGGAGACTTGAAGGAGGCGTCCCATGCTCGAGCAGATCTGGTCGAAGCTCAACGCGCGGGAGCGGCGCGCCGTGATCGGAGCGGGTCTCATCGTGCTGTCGTGGCTGCTCGGGATCGTCCTGAGCGGCGGACTCTACGGGGTCGTCGGCGCCGGCGGCATCGGCCTGCTCGGGGCGCTTGCCGTGCTCGGCGTGGTCTACCTGCGCTACTCGCCCACGTCCAAGGTGAGCTGGCCCGCGCCATATCCCACGATCCTCGTCGGGATCAGTGCCGTCGTGGCCGTCATCGCCCTCCTGCAGTTCCTCCAGCTCGTGTCGGTACTCGGGCTCCTGGCTACCTATGGCGGCGCGACCGTCGTCCTCGTCCTGCTCGTCGACTGGGCCGGCGCCGCGCTCATGCTCTGGGGGGCCTACGAGGAGTGGCAGGCGAGCAAGTCGGCCGCCTGAGCTCCCGCACACGACCTCCCGACCGGCCCGTCCGGCGCCAGACGGGCGCGCCCCGGCTCGTCACCCCGGGTGGCCCACCGGGATGAGGTAGAGCGGGGCTTCGCCGTCCGCGAGCGAGAGGACTCGCCGCACCTGGGCGTCGTCGAAGGCGCCCACCGGCACCGCCCCGAGCCCGAGCGTCACCGCCTGGAGCAGGACGTTCTGAGCCGCATGGCCGGCCTCCATCGCGACGTACCGCTCAGCGCGCTCCGCACCGTACCGCTCGGCGGTCCGCTCGGTCACGCCGCTGATGACGATGACCAGGGGCGCGTCGCCGATCGCCGACTGGTCGAGCGCAGCCCGCTGGAGGGCCGGTCGGAGATCCGCGGCTCCGCGTGGGGCGAGCGCGTGGCCATCGGGCACGTAGCGTGCGACCCCGAGGGCGGTCACGACGTCCAGCTCCAGCGGGTAGAGGGCCCCGGCCGACGGTGCGGTCCGGTGCCCGGCGATGTCCGTCAGGCCCTGCGCGGCCCACAGCAGCTGGCCGATCTCCGCGCGGGTGATCGCCTCGGCCGTGAACGATCGAGTCGAGCGGCGCGCCCGGAGCGCCTCCTCCAGCGAGAGGCGGCCGGCGACCTGTGGCGACGGCAGCGGCTCGAGGCGGCTCGGACCCATCGTGGGCGCCGCGGGTCCTTCGGACGACAGCAGGCTCACGGCCATCGCTCCCGCGAGCACCAGGAGGGCAGCCAGGACCAGCGGCCGCCTCGACGCCCCGCTGCGGGGACCGTCCGACCGCTCGTCACTCGCGGGGATCCCGGTCATGCGCGCGGACGCGGTCGCCCTCCTGCCGGTGGGACATGCCACGACCTCCGGGGGCATGTTCGACCCCCCGCGCGTCCGGCGGTAGGGTCACCTGATCGGTCGTGGGCGGGTCGGCCGGCAGGGTACGTCCCTCCCTCGCGCTCGGCCCTTCCCCGGCCCAACGCATCGCAACGAGCCACCCGAGGGCTCGCCCTGTCCGACCCACACGAGCTCCGAAGGACGCAGCCGCGTGGCCAGGAGGCGAGCCCGTTGACGGCCCGCTCGCTGGCGGGTTCGAAAGTCGGCGCTGACGGGGACCCGGTCGTCTTCGGCCGCAGGGGCTGGCCCGGCACGCAAGCCCTCTGCGCTCCAGGATGTCCTCGGCCGGCGGGTCAAGTGGAGGCGACGAAGCGGTAGCCGAGCCCGCGGACGGTCTCGATCGCGGCCGCGCGGTCGCCGAGCTTCTTCCGCAGGGATCGCACGAGCGCGTCGATGACGTTGCTGCCGCCAGCGTCGTCGTAACCCCACACGTCGTGCAGGAGCGCGGACCGCTCGACGACCGTGTCCGGCCGCTCGTGCAGGTACTGGAAGACCGCGAACTCGAGAGGCGTCAGGTCGACCCGGCGGCTCCCCAGGACCAGCTGATGCTGGGCCACGTCGAGGATCGAGTCCTCCTCGATGTGCAGCTCGGTGGCGACGATCCGCGTCAGCCAGCCATCGACCGATGCTGGCCCGAAGTCGAGGAAGTAGAGGTGGCGGAGGACCCCGTCGACGCTGAGCGGCGGCCCGATCCGCTGGTGCCCGACCAGGCTGTCGAACTCCACCATTTCGCCACCCCAGTACCGCGTGCCGCCGTAGTGTCGACGAGGACCCGGACGGATCGTCATCCAGGTTCGCGGCACCTCCATCTCCAGCGCGGCGAACACCTCGAGTGCCGCGGGGTCCTCCGGGTCGGCACGCTGGAACCGGTGGACGGTGGCGCGTTGACCGCGCGGGACCGGCGCCGACCGGTCGTGGTCGCGCCAGCTCCGAGCGATCGGATCCACCTCGAACAGCCGCCGGGGGATGCGGGCGAGCTCGCTGATGGCACAGAAGCCGGCCGGCACTCCCGCGCTGTCGCGCGCAATCCGGAATGATTCCGGGAGCAGTCTCCACCAGGCTTCCACGAGGTCGAGCGAGGGGCCCGGGCCCACTCGCCCTGCGATCCGAAGGATGGCGGGCCATTCGTCGTGCCGGGCGGCGTCGACGACGTACCGCTGCGCCGTCGTGGGGAACCAGACCCCGCGGATCACGGGATCCTCGAGCATGTACAGGAGGTCGGCGCTGCAGCGCCGGATCTCCGAGGGCGAGGCTCGCGCCATCTCGTTCCTCAGCAGTCTCCAGGCGGCGATCCGGTAGCGGCGCGATCGATCGGGATCCGTCGCCCGCAGATACGCGGCAACGACCTCGCGGATCGTGTCGTGCAGTGCGAGGCCTTCGGTGGTGAGCTCGACGAACGGAAGGCTGCGCAACCGCTCGAACACGTCCTGCGGTGCGGCATCGGGCAGCATCGCCGCCAGCAGCGGGAGCGTCGGCCGGCGCACGACGGACGCGGCGTCCAGCGCCAGGCGGGTCGCCGGATCGAGGTGCTCGAGGTAGAGCTTCGTCAGCTCCTCGACGATGGCCGTCATGGTGGTCGCGTCGGGGTCGAGCGTCCCTCCCGCCCGGAGGGCCGAGGCCGCGAGTCGCAGGGACAACGGATGGCCTCGCGCGAGCCGGTTGATCCGCTCGGCACGGGTCCCGGCCACACCCTGCCCCCGCAGGAGGGTCTCGGCCTCGCGGAGCGGCAGGTTGCCGAGCGGCAGGCTGCGGAAGAGACGGCCCATCGCGAGCGACCAGGCTGCCCTCGGAGGTTCCCGACCGGAGACGACGACTCGGACGCTGTCGCCCAGCGCGGGCACGAACGACCGCTGGAACCAGGTGTCGAGGGCCTGGAAGGCTTCGTACCGGTCGAGGGCGACGATCACCCGCGGTCCGAGGCTCGTCAGTCGCGCGGCCGCCTCCTCGGCCGTCTCGAGCGCGCTCCCGGTCGCGACGGACAACGCCTCGAGGAACCCGCGGATCGTGGGCTCGATGGCGCCGCCGTCCAGGACGAGGACGATCGAGCCGCGGTCGCGTGCGTCCGCCGTGAACGCCTCGATGAGTGCGGACTTGCCCACGCCCCCGATGCCGTGGACGAACAGGACCAGGGGGCCGTCCCGGGCAAGGGCGAGACGAAGCAGCGCGAGCTCGGGCTCGCGCCCGACGAATCCCATCCCCTGCGCCTGGATCTGCTGGCCCATGGTCGGGCTCATGCGCCGAGTCTGCAGCCAGCGGTCAACCGGTGTGGCGCGATCGATGCCGGGTCGGGGACGGAGGCCGGATCCATCGACCGGCAGGACCATCCGCTGAGGTCGCTCGCGATCGCCGTCCGCAGCTCAGATGGCAGCGGCCCGGGCGATCCTGAGGGTGCCCCGCCAGCAGTCGGTCGTGATGCTGTCGTGGTCACACTGGATCTCGGTGAACTCGCCGCTGACGGGCCTGCCCTTGCCCCAGCCGTCCGTGACCACGCCGGAGATCGTGCCCTTCGGGCCCGCCTGCTCGACATGGACGAGCGCGGCGAACGCGTGCTCGGTGCCGATGACGTTGTAGACGGCCTCGGTGGCCGTCACGGCCCCCGCGGTGAGGTCCAGGACCTTGCCGACGAACTCGCCCGCGCCGACGGCGCCCGCGACGACGCCTCGCATCCTTCGTCCGCCGGTCATCCATGCCGTGAAGGTCGCGGCGGTGCCGTCGGTCGTCTCGAGCTCCGACTCGATCGGAGGCTCGTTGCCGAGCAACGTCATCTCATCCTTTCGCCGCACGGCGGGTTCCACGCAGCTCCCGCCATCGGTCTCGGCGCGGCGACGGGGAGGAAGGGTCGGGACGCAGCACCCCGGGAGCCGGGCTTGCGGCCCGACTCCGCCACCTTCCCCCGTGACCTCAGGGATGAGGCGCCCCGCGGAGGTGCGGGGTCGCCCACAGGGTGTCAGCGACAGTCGGAGTTGGCGACCGCCCGGGCCATGCCGAGGTTCCCGTTCGGGTCGTCGCGCGACATCGCGTTCGCCATGCCACCCTGGGCGCCGACCCCCCAGGACTGGAGCATGTTCAACGCGCCGCAGTACCCGGCGGGAGTCGGGTTCGGTCCAGCCGCCGCCGTCCCGGCGAACGTGCCGAGGGTCAGAACGACCAACCCCGTCACCACGACGATCCGAAACCTTCGCAACACAGCGGCCATCGCTCGCTCCCTCGCCTCGGCACGCGCAGTCGGTCTCGTCATTGGCTCGGCACGGTCCAGACGACCAGGTTGGGCGACCGCACGTCAACGCCTCCGCGCGTCGCGGTGATGGTGCGGCGGAGGAGGGCCACGAGACTGCCCGATGCGTGAGAAGCAGATGAGAAGTGCATGCGTGCAGGCCGGGCCGAGGTGAACGTCAAGACGCCATCCGCTCAGCCAACGGTCGCCGCTCGCCGGGATGACGGTGGTTGGCGTCCTGGTGACTAGCATCACGGCCGATATCGTCGACCTGTCGTTCCGTCTTCTACACCAGAACACACGAGCCTCTCCGCCCGCATAGGGCCTGACGACCTCCGCGCGATCCCGGCTCGGTCACCGCGACCATGGGCCGGCCAGCCGGCGGCGAGCGTCGGGGCCGTTGGCCTCTGGTCGATGGTGGCCGCCCCTCCTCGGACTGCCAACCGTGGACCGCACCGGCCGCGTGTTTCGGCGACGACCCGCTCGCGGCGGCCCTTGCCGATGACCCGGATGATCGCGGCGTCGAGGTCGACGTCGTTGGTCGTCTCGTCGGCGGGCGTCCAGCGCAGGCCGGCGATCTCGGCCAGGCGGGCGCCCGGTGGCGATGAACAGGCGGACGATCGCCTCGTCGCGCCGGTCGTCGAACGACTGGCCGGCGCAGCCGGCGATGAGCCGCCGCAGGTCATCCTCGCGGAGCACCGCCGGCGGCTGCTCGGGCACCTTCGGCGGGCGGGTTCGGGCCATCGGCGAGTCGCGGATCTCGCCCTCGCCGAGCGCCCAGCGGAAGAACTGCTGGGCCGACCGGTAGCGGTTGGCTGCGGTGGCCGGGCTGCCGCGCTCGAGGACGTCGGCGATCCAGGCCTCGACGTGCTCACGCCGGATCGCCGCCAGATCGGTCGGCATGCCCCGCTCGACCAGGAAGCGGGCCAGGCGCTCGACGCCCTCGAGGTAGGTGCGCACCGTCCGCGGGACGAGGTTAGCGGCGCGCAGGTGGCGGGCGAAGCTCGCGACGTTGGCGCCGAGGTCCCGGTCGGGTACGATTCGGGTCGCCGGGGCAGCGTGCCGCGT
>JAPVSP010000097.1:0-6903 GCA_047519685.1 Chloroflexota bacterium | reverse complement strand
CCGGCGTCCGCATCGGCGCCGGAGCCTGCGGCGCCCCCGACCACGGCGAGCCTCGCCAGGTAGCGCGCGAGCGCTTCGCGCGTCTCGTCGACCGTGTCGCCGCCGAACTTCTCGAGGACGAAGTCGAGGAGCGTCAGCATGACCATCGCCTCGCCGACGACGCCCGCCGCGGGCACGACGCTGATGTCGCTCCGCTCGTAGTGCGCCTGGTCCACGGACCGGCCGGTGAGCAGATCGGCGGACGGGAGCGGCCGGGCCAGCGTCGAGATCGGCTTGACGGCGCCGCGAACGACGAGCGGCTGGCCGTTGGTCACCCCGCCGGTCAGCCCGCCCGCGTTGTTGGTCCGGTGGATCCAGCGGCCCTCCGGGTCGCGTCCCTCGATGACGTCGTGGACCTCCGAGCCGAGTCGGCGCGTCTGCGCGAACCCGAGGCCCAGCTCGACGCCCTTGACGATGTTGATGCTCATGACCGCCGCCGCCAGCGCGGCGTCGAGGCGGCGGTCCCAGTGGACGTAGCTGCCCAGGCCGACCGGCACCCCGTGCGCGACGACCTCGAACACGCCGCCCACGGTGTCGCCCCTCGAGCGTGCCTCGTCGACCCGCGCGATCATCCGGGCCTCGGCCGCCGGATCGGGGCAGCGCAGCGGGGAGGCGTCGGCCTCCTCTCTCGAGCGGGTGCAGCCCGCCGGGTCCACCCCGACACCGCCCACCTCGGCCGTGAACGACCAGACGTCGATGCCGAGCTCGGCCAGGAAGGCCCTGGCGACGGCCCCGGCCGCGACCCGGGCCGTCGTCTCCCGGGCGGAGGCCCGCTCGAGCACGTTCCGCACGTCCGAGAAGCCGTACTTCAGGGCGCCGGCGAGGTCGGCATGACCGGGCCGCAGACGGGTCACCGGGGTCGCGCGCTTGTTGCCGGCCGCGGCGAGGGCGGCGAGCTCGGCCGCATCCTCGTCCGTCAGCGCCTCGACCTGCATCACGCGCGTCCAGTTGTCCCAGTCGCGGTTCCGGACGGTGAGCATGATCGGCGAGCCCAGTGTCCGGCCGTGGCGGACGCCGGAGAGGATCTCGGCTCGATCCTGCTCGATGGCCTGCCGGGCGCCCCGCCCGTACCCGCGCTGGCGTCGCGACAGGTCGAGCGCGAGGGCGTCGGCCGAGATCGACAGACCGGCCGGGATGCCCTCGAGGATGACGCCGAGGGTCCGGCCGTGCGATTCGCCGGCCGTCAGGAACCGGACGCGGCCCACCGCGGTCCCGCTCGAGCGTCGCTACTCGGCGCCGGCGCCGGTCGCCGACGCCTCGGGGGTAGCCGCGCCGACGTCCGCCTCGCCGGTGGGCTCACCCTCGGCCGAGCGGAGGCCGCCAGCCCGGGCCTGCGCGAGCGCCGCCTGCATGATCTCGAGCGGGGCCGGCTGGCCGGTCCAGAGCGCGAACGCCGCGGCGCCCTGGTGGAGCAGCATCAGCTCGCCGTCCATCGCCGTGCAACCGGCCGCCGCCGCGTCTCGCAGCAGCCTGGTCTGGTTGTAGATGAGGTCCAGGACGAGCAGGTCGGGCGGGATGATCTCGCCCCCGATCGGGCTCTCTGCGGGGTCCAGCCCGATCGAGGTCGCGTTGACCAGCAGCCTGGTCTTGGCGAGCTCGGCCTCGATGATCGACTCGTGCCAGGGCATCGCGCGGAGCTCCATGTGCGCCGCGCTGCGGGCGAAGTGCCTGACCAGCCCCTCGGCGCGATGGAGATGTCGGTTGAAGACGACGACCCGGGTGAAGCCCTGGCGGATCAGGCCGTAGACGACGGCCCTGCCGGCGCCACCCGCGCCGAGCACCACCGCCTGGCGAGGCATCTTCTGCTTGCCGACGAGCTTGTCGAGCGCGACGTCGAAGCCGGCGACGTCGGTGTTGTGGCCGACCAGCCGCTTGCCCTCCCGGGTCACCGTGTTGACGGCGCCGGTGACGTGCGCCTCCTCGGTCAGCCTGTCCACGAGAGGGACGGCACGCTCCTTGTACGGGATCGTGACGTTCGCGCCGAGGAACTCGTCGCGCCGGATCTCGACGAGCGCGTCCGCGAGCTGCATCGGCGGCCGGTCCCACAGCTCGTAGCGCGCATCGATGCCGAGCGCATCGAAGGCGGCCTGCTGCATCGCCCCGCTGAGCGAATGCGCGACCGGGTGGCCGATGAGGACCACGCGCTTCGTCATGCTCCCACCCTTTCGATGTCCTCGAAGAAGCCGGGGTACGAGATCGCCGCACAGGCGGGTCGGAGCACGGTCGTCCGGCCGGCGGCGACGAGGCCGGCCACGGCGAGCGTCATCGCCAGCCGGTGGTCGTCGAGGCTGTCGGCGACCGCACCCGTCAGCGGCTGCGGCCCGCGGATCCGCAGGTCGTCGCCGTCGACGTCGACCCGGGCACCCAGGGCGGCCAGGCCGGCGGCGATGCCGGCGATCCGATCGGATTCCTTGTGGCGCAGCTCGCCGGCGCCACGGATGACGGTCGTCCCCTCGGCCTGTGTGGCGGCGAGGCAGAGGACCGGGATCTCGTCGATCGCCGCGGCGACGTCGGCCGGCCCGAGCTCGATCGATCGCAGCGCGCTCGAGCGCACCACCAGATCGGCGACGGGCTCGCCCGCGTCCCCGTCCGGCCCGCGGGTCGCGGGCTCGCCCACGACGACCGGCCGCTCCTCGATGCGAGCGCCCATCCGCGTCAGGAGGTCGACGATGGCGCGGCGGGTCGGGTTGACGCCGACGCCGCGGAGCGTCAGCTCGGCGTCGGGATGGATCGCGCCGGCAACGAGCCAGAACGCGGCCGCCGAGACGTCGCCCGGCACCCGCTCCGCGACCGCTCGCACGCGCAACCCTCCTTCGACGCTCCAGGCGACCGCGCCCGGCGCGGCCCTGTCACCCGCCGACCGCCGCTCCACGGGGATGCCGCGGGCGCGGAGCATCCGCTCGGTGTGATCCCGCGTGGCCACGGTCTCGCGCACGGTCGTCCGCCCGTCCGCCCGGAGCGCAGCCAGCAGGATCGCCGACTTCACCTGCGCGCTCGGCACGGGCGTCGCGTGCTCGATCGCGCGGAGCGGGGTGCGACCGACCACGGTGAGTGGTGGAAGAGAGTCGCCCCGGCGCGCGTGGAGCACGGCGCCCATCGAGCGCAGTGGGTCGATGATACGGGCCACCGGACGGCCCCGCAACGATTCGTCACCGTCCAGCACCGCATAGCCCGGCCGACCGGCGAGGACGCCGGCCAGGAGTCGCAGGCTGGTCCCGGAGTTCCCGCAATCGAGCACGCCGTCCGGCTCGAGCAGTCCGTCGATGCCCGGGCTGACGACCCGGTAGTCCACCCGCCGGCCGTCGTCGCGGACCCGCTCGACCTCGACGCCCAGCCGGCGCAGGGTGGCGGCGGTGGAGCGCACGTCGGCGCCGTCCCCCGCGTCGCGGATCGTGCTCTCGCCCTCGGCCAGCGCCGCGAGGATCAGGGCGCGATGGCTGATCGACTTGTCCCCGGGCAGCCACAGCTCGCCGCGGAGCCGGCCGGCAGGCCGGATGACCGCGGCGTCCCCCCGGGACCCGGCGACGACGCTCAAAGCCGACTCGCGCCGTCGAGTCCGATGGGCGCCGCGGACGCGACCGGGTCGCCGTGGAGCGAACGCACGCGCTCGTGGACCGGGCGGAGTGCCTCCATCATCGCCCGGAACTGCCCGAAGTCCAGCTGCTGCTCCGCGTCCGACAGCGCCTCGTCCGGCCTCGGGTGGACCTCGACCATGACCCCGTCGGCCCCGACGGCCACGCCGCCCAGGGCGAGCGGCTTCACCAGCCAGCGCTTCCCGGTGGCGTGCGACGGATCGACGATGACTGGCAGGTGGGTGAGGTGGTGGAGGAGGGGAACGGCCCCCAGGTCCATCGTGTTGCGCGTGTACGTCTCGAACGTGCGGATGCCCCGCTCGCAGAGGATCACGCTGGGGTTGCCGGCCGAGACGATGTACTCGGCCGCCATCAGCCACTCCTCGATCGTCGCGCCGTAGCCGCGCTTGAGCATGACCGGCCGGGCGACCCGACCCACCGCCGTCAGCAGCGAGTAGTTCTGCATGTTCCGGGTGCCGATCTGGAGGATGTCCGCGTACTCGGCGACGATGTCGACCTGGTTGGGCTCCATGACCTCGGTGATGACCGGCAGCCCGGTGGCCGCGCGCGCCTCGGCCAGGTAGCGGAGCGCCTCCACGCCGAGCCCCTGGAAGGAGTACGGGCTCGTCCGGGGCTTGAAGGCTCCGCCCCGGAGGATCGTCGCGCCGGCCTTCGCCACGAACTCGGCGGTCTCCATCAGCTGCTCCCGGCTCTCCACGGAGCAGGGCCCGGCCATGACCGTCAGCGAGCCGTCGCCGACGACGGCGTCGAGGACGCGGATGACCGTGTCCTCGGGGCGGAACTCCCGCGAGGTGAGCTTGAAGGGCCGGCTGATCGGGGTCACCGTCTCGACGCCCGGCAGGGCGGAGAGGCGGCCCATCAGGAGCTGCTTGCGCGGGCCGACCTCCCCGACGACCGCGATGACCGTCCGCTCGACGCCGATGTGGTCGTACGGCGTCATCCCCTCGGCCAGGATGTGGCTCTTCACGCCGAGGACCTCGGCTTCGGTCGCGTTCGCCGCCATCACCACGAACATCGTCGGTCGTCCTTCCTGGACCGCTCGCTGAGGACCAACAAAAAAGCAGAGGCCTCGCCTCTGCTCCGCCCGGCACGACCCGCGTTCCCGGGTCTTAGCGACCGGGATCGATCATGCCGGGCCGGGAAAGTAGAAGTCGTCGCGCATGGATTGTGGCGGCGACAGTAGTCCACGCCCGCCCACTCGTCAACGTCGGCCCGGGTCCGGACAGGATGGTAGGATGCGACCGCGCCGGGAGAGGTCGCATAGTGGTCTAGTGCAGCGGTTTGCTAAACCGCCGAGTGGGGTAACCTGCTCCGAGGGTTCGAATCCCTCCCTCTCCGCCAGCGTCGCCTGCGCCCGTAGCTCAGTGGATAGAGCGTCAGGTTGCGGACCTGAAGGCCGTGAGTTCGAGTCTCGCCGGGCGCGCCATCCCCCTGCCGCCGGAGGGCATCGCGCCACCACCACGCCGGGCCGCCCTGGCAGCCATCGTCTCTCAGCCGACGTCGATGGTGGCGACCAGGCCGAAGTGGTCCGAGGGGTAGAGCGACGGGTCCCCCACGGCCGGTCGATCGGCCCAGATCCGCGCGTCGCGGGCGCGCGCGGCACCGCGGAACCAGATGTAATCGAGGCACGCCGGGTCGCCATCCGTGTCCATCCCCGGTGCCTGGAGCCCGGACGGCCACGTCACGGCCGGTTCTGCGCCGGTCGTCACCGCGAACGCCGAGCGGAAGCCCTGGCCGATCATCCGGGCGTATGCAGGCTCCGAGGGCGCGGCATTGAAGTCGCCCATCACGACCTGGGCCGTCGTGGATGGAGCGGCGGCGAGCCATTCGAGCAGCGCCGCGGTCTGCTCGTCGCGCTCGGCGGCCCCATCGACGGCATGGTGCAGGTGGGTGACCGAGACCAGGAGGCTCGCGCCACCTGTGAGTGGCACGACGACCCGGAGCGCCGATCGGTCGAGCCCCAGGTCGAGCCGTTCGGCTTGCGCGGTTGGCGTCAGCGGAGCCCTGAGGAGCAGGCTGTTCCCATACTCGGGCCGGCCGGCCCAACCCCGCTCGACCAGGTACGGATCGGGCGTCCCCGCGCCGAGCAGCCGGTCCTGCTGCATCGGGTAGACGACCTCCTGGAGGCCGAGGAGATCGGGTCTCAGGGCGGCGGTATCGGCCAGCAGGAGCGGGAGCCGCTCCTCCCAGCGATCCGCCAGGTTGCGGATGTTGAGCGTCGCGATGCGCAGCGTGTCCATCGAGCCGCATGCTAGCCGAGCGACCCACCGCCGTCCCGTGGGGCTCCGGGCGGCTACCATCGCCTCTCGCGGCCCTCCGGTGGGCGCCGTCAGGAGGACGATCATGCGGGTCGGGTTCATCGGTCTGGGCACGATGGGCGCGGCGATGGCCGCCAACCTGCTGCGGGCGGGCCACCAGCTGACCGTCTGGAACCGGACCGCCGGTCGCGCAGGCGAACTCGTCGCGGCGGGAGCGGTCGAGGCTCGCGACCCGGCGTCCGTCGCGGCCGCCAGCGAGGTCGTCGTGGTCTGCGTCGCCGACACGCCGGACGTCGAGGCCGTGGTCCTCGGTCCGCGGGGCGTCGCCGAGGGCGCCGCGCCGGGGAGTCTCGTCATCGATTGCTCGACGATCGCCCCGGCGGGGGCGCGCCGCGTCGCGCGGGCCCTGAGGGAACACGAGGTCCGCTTCATCGACGCGCCGGTCACCGGCGGCTCGGAGGGCGCCCGCAACGCGACCCTCGCGATCCTCGTCGGCGGCGAGGCGGAGGACGTGGAGCGGGCACGGCCCATCCTCGGCGTCCTCGGGCGAACGGTCACCCACATGGGTCCGGTCGGGGCGGGTCAGGCGACGAAGGCGGTGAACCAGGTGATCCTGGCCGGGGCCTACCTCGGCGTCGCCGAGGGGATGGTGCTCGCGATGAAGGCCGGCCTCGATCCTGGCCGGGTCGCCGAGGCACTCTCAGGGGGCGCCGCCCAGAGCTGGGTGCTGGCCAACCGGTCCGGCCGGATGATCGCCGGCCGGTACCCGCTCGGCTTCAAGGTCGAGCTGCACCGGAAGGATCTGGGCATCGCGCTCGAGATGGGGCGCGAGACCGGGGTCGCCCTTCCGGTCTCGGCGCTCTGCGAGCAGCTCGAGACGGGCCTGATCGTCCGGGGCCACGGGGACGAGGACATGTCGGCCCTGGCCCGGCCGCTGAGGGAGCTGGCGGGGCTTGACACCGACGCCTGAGGCCGCTGGCCCACCCGAGGCCGCTGGCCCACCCGAGGCCGCT
>JAPVSP010000096.1:0-3963 GCA_047519685.1 Chloroflexota bacterium | reverse complement strand
ACGTCCAGCCCATCTCGGGCACGAGCCTCTGCCAGTACCACCATGTCGGCGTCTGCATCTCGGGGCGGCTCGCCAACCGGCTGGAGGACGGCACGACCAGCGAGATCGGCCCGGGCATGGTCTTCGAGATCCCGCCCGGCCACGACGGCTGGGTCGTCGGGGACGAGGCCTTCGTCGCCTACGACGTCGCCGGGGTCCGCTCGTTCGCGAGAATCGACGAGAGCACGCAGCGCGTGCTCGGGGCCGTGCTGTTCACCGACATCGTCGATTCGACCGCACTCGCGGAGTCGATCGGTCCGGCACGCTGGCGGGAGCTCGTCGCGACGCACAACGAGCGCATCCAGTTCGAGCTGGACCGCTTCCGTGGCCGGCTCGTGAAGACGACCGGCGACGGCGTGCTCGCCCTGTTCGACGGCTCCGAGCGGGCCGTCCGCGCGGCGGCCGCGATCTGCCTGGCGGCGAGATCGATCGGGCTGACGATCCGGGCGGGGATCCACACGGGCGAGGTCGAGATCGCGGCCGGCGACGTCCGCGGGCTGGCGGTCCACGTCGCCGCGCGGGTCATGGCGCTCGCCGGCCCGGGCCAGGTCTACGTGTCGGCCACGACCCGGGAGCTCGTCGCCGACTCGGGACTGACGTTCGTCGACGCCGGGGCCCACGAGCTCAAGGGGGTCTCCGGGGCGCGGCAGCTGTTCTGCCTTGCCGAGCCTGAGCAGAGGTGACAGCCACCCGCCCCGCTCGCGCGGTCGTGCGGGGGCGGTCCGGAGGTGTCCGACCATCGCGCGGCGTGGAGCGTCGGGGCCGGCGATCCGCTGCCGATCGCGGCTCCACGCGGGAGCGCCGGGATGCGGTCGGCGTGTCCTCTCAGAGCCGTGAATGAACTCGGGCGGCTGGTTCGACCAACGGACCTTGACCGCTGAACGGATCCAGAACAGGCTCGAGGTCAACTGGGTGCGCAACCTGCGCGCAGGCGGCGAGGCTGTCCTGACGCGCGGCCGGCAGCGTGACGAGGTCGAGGCGGTCGAGCTGGCCCCGGCGGTGGCCGGTCCGCTCCTCCGCGACGCCCTCGCGCCCTACATGCGGGGGCGGCTCAGGGCCGCCTTCGCCCGCCTGTTCGTCCCGCTCCGTCGAGACGCCACGCTGGACGACTACGTCGAGCACGCTCGACATCACCCCACGTTCGAGCTGCGGCCGCGAACCCGCACCGCCGCGACCGCGCCGCAGATCCGCGCCGCCGTGGCCGCATCGCGGGCCGACATGGCCGTGGCCGCACCGATCACCAGCGATCGGGCCGCGGGCCCGGACCTATAGTGACGACCGTCGCCATCTCAGCCCCGGCAGGAACGATGCTCTCAGCCGCGCAACCCACGTGCTTCCTGATCGCCGACATCTCCGGGTACACGGGCTACCTCGCCGAGGTCGAATTGGAGCACGCCCAGGACATCCTCGCGGACCTCGTCGGCGCCGTCGTCACGGCGCTCCGGCCCAACTTCCGGCTGGCCAAGCTCGAGGGCGATGCCGCGTTCACCTTCGCGACGGTCGAGAAGGTCGACGGATCGATGCTCCTTGACACCATCGAGCGCTGCTACTTCGGGTTCCGCCGCCGGCGCCGCGACGTCCGCCAGGCGACGTCGTGTGAGTGCAACGCCTGCGTCCGGATCCCGGATCTCGACCTCAAGTTCGTGGTCCACCACGGCTCCGCCGTCCACCAGAAGGTCGCCGGCCGCCAGGAGCTCGTTGGGTCGGACGTGATCGTCGTCCACCGGCTGCTGAAGAACGAGGTCGTCGAGCGGCTGGCCATGAAGGCCTACGCCCTGATCAGCCAGGCGTGCATCGACGCCTCAGACATCGACCCCGCCGCTCTCGGCATGCGCGCGCACACCGAGACCTACGATCGGATCGGCGACGTGCCGGTCTGGGCCCACGACCTGGAGCGCCGCTGGCAGGAGGAGGAGGCTCGCGGGCGCGTGTTCGTCTCCCCGGAGGAATCCATCCTCACCGTTTCGGTGCCCACGAGCGTGCCTCCCCAGGTCGCCTGGGAGTTCCTCACCACGCCCGGGCAACGGATGACGTGGCAGCCATGGGTGACGGAGGTCACGGTCAAGGGGGCCACCGGGGGACGGCGTGGGCCCGGCTCGGCCAACCACTGCATGCACGGCAAGGACGCCGTCGTGGAGGAGATCCTCGATTGGCGTCCGTACGACTACGTGACGGATCGGACGATCCTCGACACCCCAGGCGGGCTGGTGAAGGTGCTCCACACGATCGAGCTGGAGCCGGGCTCAGCGGGCACCACGATCCACTTCCGGTTCAGCGCGCCGAAGACTCGACGGGAGAAGGCCCTGATGGAACACATCGGGCCGGCGTATGGGCAGGCCCTCCGGTCGGGTCTCCCCAGTCTCATCGCCCAGCTGGACGCTGTACTCATGGCCCGGGATGTGGACCGCGGGTCGGAACCCGAGCTGGCCAGGCCCAGACCGGACGGCCCACTGTCCGGGCTTCAGCCGCTGGTGATCGTCGGCTGACGGCCGCTCAGCTCGCAGCGCCGGTCTCGGCCGGCTCGCGGACCCGCATGGGACGGCCCGTCTCCAGGAACGTCTTCATGCCCGAGAGGATGAACGCCCAGCCACCTCCGCTCGCGTGACGGTGAAGGGCGAGCGGATCGGGCGTCGTCAGCGTGGCTTCACAGAGGTGTCATGGACGCTGTGCTGGGGAGCGCGGCGGCGTGGCCGGCCCGATCCCGTGGACGAGCCAGCGCGGCATCGAGCCGCTCGAGGAACGGCTTCGCCCCGAGCCGGACGAGGATCTCTCGGGCGGACTCGGCCGTCGCCCGGACCTCGATCTCATCCCCGCCGATCGTCGAGAGCAGCATGAGGGCGCCCAGGGCCTGACGCCAGGCCAGACCGAGACGGTCGTACTCTCCGATGACGGCCCGGGCCTCGCGGAGTGCCTCCACTGGCCTGTCATCGAGGGCCGCCAAGCCGGCCCGCAGGAGCCGCCGATCGAGGGCGAACAGGCGACCGTGTTTGCCGGTGCGCTCGTGGGCGGCGAGCGCCGCCGCGGCCCGGTCAGTGTCGGTCGCCATGAGCGCGGCCAGACCGCCGAGGAGGTAGGAGCGCGGCGCGTTCAGCGCATCGCTTGGGCCGAAGGCCATCCACTCGTCACAGGCGGCCAGGAAGTCCCCCGCGCCGAAGGCAACCTCGGCCCGCAATCCGTGGACGGCCTCCCGCGCTCCCGTCTCGTCGAAGCTCTCCGCCCAGGCCGTCAGGCGGTCGACCTCGGCCGCCACATCGTCACCCCGCCACGCGGCGAACGTCACGAGGAACCAGCTCAGCAAGTTGCTGGCGAACTCGTCCGCGCTCTCGTCGCGGGCGACCGTGACCTCGCGGATCGCCCGCTCCCACTCACCGACCTCCATGGCCGCCGACGCCGCATTGCCGACCAGGGTCGCGACGAACGACCGCAAGCCCAACCGCATGGCGACCTCAAGCGCCGCCTCGTCGGTCTCGAACGCCGCCCGGGGGTCCGAGTCCGCCTGGAACACGCCCAGGTTCACGCGACCCCGGAGGGCGATCGAGACGAGACCGTGCTGCTCCGCGAGGTCGAGACCCGCCCTGACCGCACCCTGGCCTTCGTAGGCCCGGCCCACGCTCTCCAGGGCCGAGCCCCGGGTGATCAGCACGTCGCTGACGATCGCCACCAGGTCGAGCCGCTCACCGGCCGCGAGTGCCCGGTCCGCGACCTCGATGGCCCGGCGGTGCTCCTCACGGAAGAAGTGGGCCCGGGACAGCTGAGCGAGCAGGGCCACACCGCCGGGCCCGAGGGTGGGCCCGGCGGGCTCCGGCTCCTCGCCAAGCAGCTCCGCGGCGGCCGGCACCAGGATCGTCAACGCCGCCTCGGGGCGCAGCCCCGTGACCAGCGTCTCACCGAGCCTGGCGGTCGCGCCCGCGATGGCGTCCGCGT
>JAPVSP010000095.1:0-3197 GCA_047519685.1 Chloroflexota bacterium | reverse complement strand
GCGGCCGGGCAGCAGCCGACCGGCGATCCGGCGGACATGTACCGGACGAACGAGGGGTACGCCGACCAGCTGGCCGTGCTCGCGAGGGCCGACTACCCGAAGCTCAGGCTGGTCAAGCTCGGCTGCCCCGGCGAGACGACGGTGACGTTCGTGGAGGGCGGGATCTGCGCCTACGAGGAGGGCTCGCAGCTCGCCCAGGCGCTCGTCTTCGTCAACGCGCACAAAGACCGAGTCGCATTCGTCACGATCGACATCGGCTGGAATGATTTCCAGGGGTGCGACAAGGTGCCACTGGACCAGCTGCAGGCCTGTGTCGACGAGGGCGCGGCGAGCGTGACATCGCGCCTTCCGAAGATCCTCGGGGCGTTGAAGGCGGTCGCCCCCGAGGTCCCGATCGTCGGCGCGACGATCTACGACCCGTTCCTCGCCTTCTGGCTCGGCGGTGCACAGGGGCAAGCGCTGGCCCAGCTCTCGACGACGATCATCGGCGGGGTCAACCAGATGGAGACGCAGCTGTACGTGGGCGCCGGAGTGCCCGTCGCGGACGTGCAGGCGGCGTTCGACACCTTCGACTGGACGCCCAAGTCGACGCCGCTCGGCGTGCTGCCGACGAACGTCGCGAACGTCTGCGCGTGGACGTGGAAGTGCAGTCCATATCAGGACAACCATCCCAACGCCCTGGGCTACGGTGTGATCGCTGCGGCTTTCTGGGCGGTCCTCCACCACTGACCGTCGAACCGGCGGTCGCCACGAGCCGCTGGCCAACACCGCCACGAGGCGACCGGGACCACCGGCCGCCTCGTGGTCTCATGCGACAATCTCAGCGTGATCGATGCACCCGGCGCCAGCCCTGAGACAGCCGCCTCCCCGTTGACCATCCAGCTCCGTGACCCTCGCCCGGGTCTCTCGGGCCTGCCGCTCGACGCGCTCCGCTCCTGGTTCGTGGAGCAGGGCCAGCCCGCCTACCGCGCCCGGCAGGTCGCCGACGCCGTCTGGGGCGGGCTCGCGCGCAAGGACGCCGACCTGCGCACGCTGCCGCGCGGCCTGCGCGAGGCCGTGGACTCGGCCTTCCGGATCGACACGATCGTCGAGACCGAGGTGCGGCCGACCGATCGCGGCCTGACCGAGAAGGCGCTTCATCGACTGTCGGACGGGTCGCTCATCGAGTCCGTCCTCATGCACTACCCGGCTCGGGCCGACCGCCGCGAGCGTCACACCCTGTGCATCTCGAGCCAGGTCGGCTGCGCGGTCGGCTGTCCCTTCTGCGCGACCGGCGAGCTCGGCTTCGGCCGGGACCTCGAGACCGCCGAGATCCTCGACCAGGTCCGAGAGGCGGCTCGGCGGCTGGCCGCCGACGGGCGCCAGCTCACGAACGTCGTGTTCATGGGCATGGGCGAGCCGCTCCTGAACCTCGACCGGGTCCTCGAGGCGGTCGGCGCGCTCACCGACCCCCGCCGGTTCGGGCTCGGGGCCCGCCACATCACCGTCTCGACCTCGGGCGTCGTCCCGGGCATCCGGCGGCTGACGGCGCTCGGCCCGCAGTTCACGCTCGCGATCTCGCTGCACGCGGCCCGCGACCCCCTGCGCGACGTCCTCGTCCCGCTCAACCGCCGCTGGCCGGTCGCGGAGGTCGTCGCGGCGGCCCGCGACCACGCCCGGGCGACCGGCCGGCGGATCAGCTACGAGTACACGATGATCGGCGGCGTGAACGACACCCCGCTCGACGCGGATGCGCTGGCCGACCTCCTGCACGCCGAGCTCGGGCACGTCAACCTCATCCCGATGAACCCGGTCGCCCACACGCCCTGGACCGCCAGCCCGGCCCACGTCGTCGAGCGGTTCGCCGGCCGGCTCTGGACCGCCGGCGTCCCGGTGACCATCCGGCGCAATCGCGGCCAGGAGATCGGCGCGGCCTGCGGCCAGCTGGCCGCCGAGCGGGTCGGGGAGCCGACGGCCGCGGCCGTCGAGCGGCGGCGCGAGCGCCTCGTTCGTGAGAGCGCGATCGCGCTTCGCGGCGAGCGCAGCGCGGAGCCGGTGCCGGTCGGGGCGGGCGAGGGGACATGAGCGCCGGCCGGGCGAGGGTCGCCGCCAGCATCCTCGATGCCGATCTCGCCAACCTCGGCCACGCGGCGCGGCGGGCCGTCGGGTCCGGGGCGGATCGGCTCCACCTCGACGTCATGGACGCTCACTTCGTCCCCAACCTCACGTTCGGGGCGAGGACGATCGCGGCGATCCGGCGCCACACCGAGGCGCCCCTCGACGCTCACCTGATGATCAGCGAGCCGGGACGGTACGTCGACGAGTACCTCGAGGCGGGCTGCGACTCCGTGACGTTCCACGTGGAGGTCGACGCCCAGCAGATCGAGCCCACCCTGCGCCGCATCCGCGCCGCCGGACGCGCGGCCGGGCTGGCGCTGCGGCCGGCGACGCCCCTGACCGCGCTCGAGCCCTACCGGGAGCTGCTCGACATCGTGCTGATCATGACGGTCGAGCCCGGCTTCGGTGGCCAGTCATTCATGGCCGAGATCGCCCGTCAGAAGCTGTTGCCGGCGCGCGAGTATCTCCGCCACAAGCCGGTCGGCGGCGAGGTCCACATCGACGGCGGGGTGAACCGCGAGACGGCCGAGATCGTCGGAGCGCTCGGCGCCGACGTCCTCGTCGTCGGATCCGCCCTCTGGATCAAGGGCCACGACATGGGGCGTGAGATCCGGCTGATCAGGGCGCTCGCCGACGAGGGCTACCAGTACGGCCTCAACGACGGTCGCCCGCCGATCCCGACGGACCGGTGGGTCGCGTTCACCAGCCTCCCGAAGGCGTTCGCCCGGCGCCTGATGGGCGAGATCGAGGCGGGTGGCATCCCCGTCCTCATGCTCCGCGGCGACGGGCGGATCAACCCGGACGGGGTCCGCGACTATGCGGTGCTGGTGCCCGCCACGGCCGAGGCGCTCACGGTCGAGCGGCATGCCGCCGCGCGAGAGCGCTATGCGCGCGAGGCCGAGGCGTGGCGGGAACGGCTCATGGCCGAGCTCGCCCCGGAGGCCGGCGGGACCGGGGCGGCCGAGGACCGGCGCCCGGGCGACGCACCCTAGCCGGGCGTGCGCGCCCTCCTTCAGCGGGTGAGCCGGGCCGAGGTCCGCGTCGCGGGCGAGGTCGTGGGGTGGACCGGTCCGGGGCTCGTCGTCCTGCTCGGGGTCGGG
>JAPVSP010000094.1:0-10267 GCA_047519685.1 Chloroflexota bacterium | reverse complement strand
CGTCGTCGGCGCGCCGCACGATCGCGTATCCGCGATCCAGGGTCGCCTGTGGGCCCAGTGCGGCCAGCGCCGCCGCACCCTCCGCCACCGCCGCCCTGCCGTCGCGCAGGCGGACCGCGACGAGCAGCGGCAGCCGGCCCTCGGCCCGCTCCAGGCGATCGCGAGTGGCCTCGAGCCGCCCGGGCAGGATCGGCCGGAGGCGACCCGACAGCCGCTCGGCTGACAGGCGCCCGGTCGCCAGTCGCGCGGCGAGGACCCGGGTGGCGCGATCGAGCAGACGGCCCACGCGCTCCCGGCTCGTCGTGAGCTGGGCTCGGGGGTCGAGTCGCTCGAGCGCCCGTCGCTCCGCCAGGACCTCCGCGCGGGCGGCTCCGACGCGCCGCGCGACCAGGCTCGCGAGGCGGCGACCCGAGGCGGTCAGGCCGGCCGCTATCTCGATCCGGTCCGGGACCACGAGCTCGGCCGCCGCCGACGGGGTCGGGGCGCGGACGTCGGCCGCGAAGTCGGCGAGGGTCACGTCGACCTCGTGGCCGACCCCGGTGACGACCGGGGCCGGGTGGCCCACGACGGCGCGAACGACCGCCTCCTCGTTGAAGGGCCAGAGGTCCTCCAGGGACCCGCCGCCCCGGGCGAGGATCGTCACGGCCGGCGCGTCGTCGAGGCGGCCCTCCGCGGCGCAGGCCTCCCGGTAGCGGGCGAGGCGGGCGAGCGCGCCGGCGATGCTCGCGGGCGCCGCGTCGCCCTGCACCTGGCACGGGACGAGGACGACCCGGGCGAGGGGCCAGCGCCGGGTCAGGACGGTCCGGATGTCGTGCCACACGGCGCCCGTCGGGCTCGTCACGACGCCGACGACCGCCGGACGGACCGGCAGCGGCCGCTTCCTGCTCGCGTCGAACAGGCCCTCGGCCTGGAGCCGGGCCTTGAGCGCCTCCAGCCGCAACGCGAGGTCCCCGAAGCCGGCGGGCTGCAGGGCCTCGACGTAGAGCTGGAGGCTGCCGTTGGGTTCGTACAGGTCGATCCGCCCGTGGGCGACGACGCGCAGCCCCGTGCGCGCCTCGAACGCCGAGGCCAGCCGGTCCTCCCGGAACCAGACGCACTGGAGCTGGTTGCGCTCGTCGCGCAGGGCGAAGTAGGCGTGTCCGGCCGACGAGATCGTCACGCGGCCGACCTCGCCCTCGACCCACAGGTCGGCGAGCCGCTCGTCGGCGCGGACGACGCCACGGATGGTCCGGGTGACCTCGCTGACGGTGAGGATCCGTAGCCCGGAGGCCCACGACGGCGCGGGAGGCCGCGTCCCTCGAGGCCCGGGCTCGCGCTCCTCATAGGCGTCCCACGCCGGGAGCGCCCAGTCGGGCGGCTCGGTCGGGCGCATCGGCGGCGACAGGCGCGAGTCGGTCCGCGACCGCGCTCAGACCCGGGTGAGGTACTCGCCGGTCCGCGTGTCGACGCGGATCGTGTCGCCCGACTCGACGAAGATCGGGACCTGGACGACCAGCCCCGTCTCGGTCGTCGCCGGCTTCCGGGCCCCGGTCTGCGTATCGCCGGCGAACCCGGGCTCCGTGTCGGTCACGAGCAGGTCGACCGTGATCGGGAGCTCGACACCGATCGTCTCGCCCTGGTACGCCGTCCGGTCGAGGAGCATGCCGTCCTTGAGGTAGCTCACGGCATCGTCGAGCTGCGCGGCGGACAGGAGGAACTGGTCGTACGAGTCGGTATCCATGAAGTGGAACTCGTCGCCGTCGCGATAGAGGAACTGGATCGGACGGCGGTCGAGCTGCGCCCGCGGCCAGCGATCGCCGGCCTGGAAGCTGCGCTCGACGGTCGAGCCCTTCTTGACGTTGCGCAGCTTGATGCGCACCTGGGCCGAGCCTCGGCCCATCTTGATGTGGTGGTAGTCGAGGATCTGCCAGAGGTCGCCGTCGAGCTCGATGACGACGCCCTTGCGCAGCTCACCGGTGGAGATCATCGCGTCGGGGGCTCCCTCAGAGGGTTCGACCGGCGGGCAGCGCCGCGCGCCGGCCAGGGATGCATCGCTGTCCAGCCGCGATCGTAGCAGAGGGCGCCGCCCACCCGGGGCGGTCGTTCCCGCGACCGGCCGACGCGTCCCGGCGGGGCCAGGCTCAGCCGACGACGACCACCTCGCGCGGGAACCGGGTCAGCCGATCGACCCGGCCGGCCGCCGCATCGAAGACGACCAGGTCCTCGATCCGGACACCGGTCTCGCCGTCGAGGTACACGCCCGGCTCGACGGAGAACACGGTCGGGCTCGGCAGCGGCGCCTCGGGCCCGTGACGCGACAGCCTCGGCTCCTCGTGGGTCGCCAGGCCGATGCCATGCCCGGTGCCGTGCCCGAAGCGGTCGCCCAGGCCGGCCGCCTCGATCACGCTCCGGGCGGCGGCGTCGGCGGACCGGCCGGTCGGGACGGCTCCCCCGCCCTGGGCCGCCGCCTCGAGATGGTCGATCGCCGCCGCCTGGGAGCGCGCGACGACCTCGTAGAGCTCCAGGTCGCGGCCGGTCGGCTCGCCGACGAACAGGGTACGGGTCATGTCGCTCCGATACCCGGCGACCTGGGCCCCGAAGTCGAACAGGAGGACGGCGCCCGGCAGGACGGGTCGCTCGCCGGGCGAGCCGTGGGGCAGGGCCGCCTCCGCGCCGGCCAGGCAGGCGATGTCGAAGGCGAGCCCGGCGGCACCGCCGGTCCGCATCAGCCACTCGAGCCGGAGGGCGAGCGCCGCCTCGGTGACGCCCGGCCGGATCTCCGGCAGCAGCGCCGCGAGCGCCCGGTCCGCCACGGCGCAGGCCGCCGCGATGCGCTCGATCTCGGCCGGCTCCTTCGTCGCCCGGTCGGCCTCCACCCAGCCCTCGACCGGCACCAGCTCGACATCCGGGGCGGCGGCCGCGAGCCGCTCCCAGCGCGCGTGGCTGACGAAGGCGGCCTCCACGGCGACGCGTCGCGCGCCGAGCGATCCGACGAGATCCGGCCAGCGAGCCGGCAGGTCGCCGTACACGGCCTCGACCCGCGATCCCGGGGCCTCGCGCCCGACCTGGACGGTGTAGCGGCTGTCGGCGAACACGATGACGTCGTCGCCGCCCACGAGGAACTGCCCCGACTCGCCGGCGACCTTCTCCTCCCCGTCGCCGAGGGCGAGGCCGGTGAGGTACCGGGCGTGCTCCGGCCGAACGCCGAAGTAGGCGTCCACGCCCGCCGCCGCCATGCGCCGGCGGAGACGGGCGAGCCGGGCCGGCCTCGCCAGCCGGTCGGCCTCGAGCCAGCGCTCGAGGTCCGCGCTCGACGGCGGGCCGCCGAATGCTTCGGGGTCCGGCCACGGCGCCGATCGCCGGCGAGGCGCGCTCACAGGTAGCCGTACTTCCTGAGGTTCGCCTGGTGCTCGGCGTACGTCTTGGCGAACGCGTGCTGCCCGTCGCTGTTCGGGATGAGGACGAAGAAGAAGTACCCCGCGGCCGTGTCGGGCTGCAGCGCGGCGTCGATCGACGCGACGGTCGGCGAGCTGATCGGCCCGGGGATGAGACCCGGGGTCTGGTAGGTCTGATAGCCCTTGAGGTCGGAGGAGACCTTGACCTGCGCCAGGGGGCCCGACGGGAGGTTCCAGAAGGAGTAGGTCTTCCAGTCCGCGACCGGGATCTTCGCCAGGTTCATCGAGTCGACCGCGTAGATCACGGTCGGGTCGGCGTCCAGCAGGGATGGGCGCGTCGACAGTCGGTTCTGGTACACGCCGGCGATGAGCGACCGCTCGGAGTCGAGCTTGGCCTCCTGCTCGACGATCGACGCCAGGCTGAGGACCTGCGCGAACGTCAGGCCGCGCGACGCCGGCACGTTCAGCCGGTCGGGCCCGACCCGCTCGTAGAACGCGTCGAGCATCATCCGGATGAGATCCTCGGCCGTCGTGCCGTCCTTCCGCAGCGTGTACGTCGCCGGGTAGAGGTACCCCTCGAGCGTGGCGCCCGACGGCAGCTTCAGCCACGGGTAGTCGGCGAGCAGGCTGGCGGGGGGCTTCGTCGCCAGGTCGTAGAACGTCTTCGGGTCGACCGATGACTCGACGGTCTCGAGCTTGGCGGTCATCTGCTCGAGTCGCAGCCCCTCGCGGAACGTGACATCGACGGTTGCGATCACGACGCGATCCTCGATCAGCGCCCTCACGACCTCGGCGGGCGTCATGTCGCGACGCAGCCGGAACGTCCCGGCCGCGAGCTTCGAGCCCAGGTCGGCCCGGAAGGCCGCGAAGGCGAAGGCCGGCTTCGACAGCACGAGCCCGTCGCTCGCCAGGCGATCTCCGACCGACGCCACCGTATCGCCCGGCTCGACGACCCACTGGACCTCGCTCGGGTCGGCGCTGGCCTTCGTCGCGAGGTCGGTCGCCAGGCGCCCCTCCACGAGGTCGCCGACCAGCGGGAGCCGCCAGGTGCTCGGGTTGCCGACCGCCCAGTCGGCGATCGCGTCGACGGCGAGCGGTCGCACGACGAAGACGAGCAGCACCAGGACGACGGCCGCGAGCCCGAGCGCGAAGATCCCGAACCGGAGGTGGGAGACCGGGCCCCGGCCGCGTCCCCCATCGTCGCGGCCATTCCCGTTCCGAGCTCTCCGGGTCGAACGCCCACCCTGGCCCGGAGGGAGCGGAGCCGGCGTCCCCTGGCGCCACTCCTCCGATGGACCATCCATCGGGTGCGCCTGGGGCCCCCGATCGCGCGGCCGGCCGCCGCCGCGGAGGCTCATGTCCCGCTCCCCGATCCGTCCGACGTCCGGGAAGACGCGACCGCGGCCGCCCGCGCATCGAGCTCGTCCTGCAGGATGATCGCGGCCGCCGTCCGGTCGATCCGAGCCCGGTGGGCCTCACGCTGCGTCGGCGTTGGCGGGCCGCCCGATCGGCCTCGCTTCATCGGTCCGATCCGCGCCTCGGCCAGGTGGCTCGTGAGTCGCTCGTCGCGGAGGGAGACCGGCAGGCCGAGCGCGACCGAGATCGACTCGGCCCAGGTCCGGGCCGCGATCGCTGCGCCCCCCTCCTGGCCGCTCGCCATGTCGACCGGCAGCCCGACGACGATCTCGGCCACCGACTGCTCGGCGACCAGCCGCCGGAGGGTCGCGACGTCGTCCGCGAGCGCCGCGCCCCGTCGGACCGTGATGAGCGGGATCGCCCGACCGCCGTCCGCGTCCGCGATCGCGAGCCCGATGCGCCGATCGCCGAGATCGACCCCCAGCAGCCGCCTCACGGGGACGGGGAGGGGGTGGCCGCCCCGGGGCTGGCGGACGGCGCCGAAGACGATCCAGCGCCCGGCGATTCGACGGGTGCCGACGACCGCACCGTGAGATCGATCCGGAAGTCGTACGACGGGATCGTCGACACCCAGTCCGGCCACGTCGAGATGCTGACCGTGCCGTACTGGGACAGGAGCTGCTCGGCCTGGTCGACGGACAGCCCGCGCACCTGGGCCTCGAGGGCCGAGGCGTCGAGCTGTCGGACCTGCCGTGCGGTCGCCGAGGTCGGGAACGTCACCGTCGCCCCGGCGACGGTCGGTTTGCCCACCGTCGTCTTGACGGAGCCGGCGACCAGGGCGTAGCCGGGCTGGACGCTCGACCGGAGCCGGGTCTCCGCGATCGCCGCGAGCGGCTTCTCGTCGACGGCGGTGGCGTTGCCCGTGGCCGACAGGCCGAGGGTGAACTGCGCCACGCCCTTGCCGACGAGGCTCGCCGGGTCGGTCGTCGGCGTCGCGCCGCCGAGCTGGGCCGTCTCCGGGAACAGCGTCAGACCCGCCGGGACCGAGGCGGGGTCGGCGAGCTGGGCGGCGAACCGCGCCTCGAGCTGTTTCTGCAGGTCGGCCTGGGCGGCGACGACGTCCGCCTGGGAGACCTGTGGGAACGTGTCGCGCTTGCCGCCCGAGGTGGGCTGGGCGTTGTTCACTGGGTCGTCCGGATTGACGAGCAACGCCTGGACCGTTGTTGGCGCGCGGGTGATCGACCCCGACGGGACATTCCAGTCTGGACCTGCCGACACGGCGGCCACGGCGACATCGGCGGTACCTGGGGTCGGCGGCAGGAAGGTCGCCTTCGGGACCACGACGTCCTTCGTCGTCACGAAGACGACGCCTGACGCCGTCGAGACCTGCGTGCCTGCGGGGATCGAGACGTCGGAGCCCGTGTTGCGGCTCGTGAAGGTCACCGTCCCCGTCGCCTTCGCCTCGTCGACCCGCAGCCCCGTCGCCTTGTACGTGCTCGACGCCTGGACCTGGAGGCTGATCGTCCGGGCCGGCACGACCCCGGCGGTCGTGTCGACGGACGTCGCCGCCGGGTCGGCCGTGACCGTGACGGAGACCGGCCCGAGCGTCTCGAGCCTGGGTGTCACCAGGATCGTCGCGGCCGGCAGCAGGACATAGGCCGCGACGCCGCCGACGACCAGCGCGGCGGCCAGGACGATCGCCCCGACGACGAGCAGGCCCCGGGCGTGGATGACCCGCCGCGTCCCGCCCCCCACGGCCCGCAGGCCGACGACCCCCGAGCGGGGCCTGAGATCCTCAGGCGGCGGCGGAGGCTCCCCGATCGGCGGGCCGGGAGCCGGCGATGGTCCGGCCGGGGTTCCGGGCTGCGGACGGTCGGGGCCCTGGACGGCCCGCGTCGAGATCCCGGTCATCGTCGCGGCATCCGCTGCGGGACCGGCGGGCGCTCCGCCGGAGGGTGCATCGGGGGAGGGCGCTCCGGCCGCGGGCCGGGCCTCCGCGGTCGGCCTCGGGGGCGCGGCCATCGCGGTCTCGTACTCCGCCGCGGAGCCGTAGACCTCGAGGCCCGCCGCGGCCGCCAGGGCCCGCGACGCCGCATCGGGCGCGACGATGGCGAGGCGGCGCCCATGGGCCTGGGCCTCGCGCGCCAGCAGCCGGAAGTTGATCCGGGACGTGGCGACCCGCGATCCGGGCGGGATCACCAGCGCGACCCGCGTCCCCTCGACGCCCCGGATCCGCGCGGCCGCCGAGGTGATCTCGTCGTCGACGTCGAGGTAGATGACGCGTCCTGGTGCAGCCATCGTCAGACCTTCATCGCCCGGAGGACGCGTCGGAGCGCGACGTCCAGCGCGCTGTCTTCGGCCTGGAGCTCGATCGCCTGGAAGGCGAGCCCGAGCGGCGTGACGTCCTGCTGGTCGACCAGGAGCTTGGTCGAGTCGTGGATGGATTCGATCTGGTCGGGCGACATGATCGAGACCTCGGGCGGCCGGGCGAACGGCAGCCGCTTCCAGAACGACTCCGCCGCCAGCGCGGTCCGGATCTCCGGCAGCCTCGAGCCACCGCCGCAGAGGTAGATGCGCCCCGGCAGCAGGTCGCCGCCGGCGAGCTCCTCCATCACCAGCTCCACCCCGGCCGCCCACACGCCCACGTCCTCGGCGATGATCTCGGCGACGTCATCGCGGCGCTCGACGGGCAGCCCGCGCGCGTAGTCGACCTTCAGCGCCTCGGCGCGCGGGAATGGCAGGTCCAGCCGGTCGGCGATCGATTTGGTGAAGGCCCGCCCCCCGAGCGCGAACATCCGCGTCCCCTCGATGCCACCGGAGCGGACGAGCGCCACGTCGGTCGTCCCGCCACCCACGTCGATGAAGAGCGCGCCGGTCTGTCGCAGCTGCTCGGCCCCGAGGACCCGCGCCACCGCGTACGGCTCGGCCACGATCTCGAGGAGCTCGAGGTCGAGCTGGCTGGCGACGGTCTGCAAGGCCCCGAGATGCACGAGCGGCGCGAACGCGTTGAAGATGCTGATCTGGACGTGCCGGCCCTGGAAGCCGACGGGGTTCGTCAGGGCGTAGCCGTCGATCGAGGCGCCCGTGACCGCGGCGTGGACGAGGCGCACGTCCACCTGCGGCAGGCCCGTCTCCCAGGTGATCGACCGCTCGGCCTCGGCGAGCGCCTCGCGCTGGACGCCGTCGATGAGCTTCTGCAGCTCCGCCTCGCTGATCGGCTGCTCGGGGCGGCGGCGCTCCTGGCTGTGCGTCGTGGTGAACCCCTTGACGAGCTCGCCGGCGATGCCGATGACGACCTGGGATGGGCGGAAGCCGGCCATCTCCTCGGCCTCCTGGAGGGCGACCGAGCAGTTGTCCACCACGGCGGCGATGTCGGCGACGGTCCCGGACTGCATGTGCGACAGGCCCTGCCGCTTGCGGCCGACGCCCCGGACGGTCCCACGGCCGCTCTCGTCGACCTCGAAGACGAGCGCCTTGGCGAACTCCGTCCCGACGTCGAGGGCGGTGCACGCCGCGAGGTCCGCCGTCCCGTCGCGCTGCCAGATCCGCCGCCAGAACGCCATCTACGTGCCGTGGTCCCGGAGGGCGGCCGCGACCGCCGCGAGCGCGTCGGCCAGGCCCTCACGGCGCGAGCCCTTGCCCTGCGCCATCTCCGCCCGGCCGCCTCCCTTGCCGGCGATCGCCGGGATCGCTCGCCGCACGAGCTCCCCTGCGGCGATGCCGCGCCTGACGAGGTCGTCGCTCACGGTCACGAAGAGCTGCGGCTCGTCGGCGTCGAGCGCGAGCGCGACGACCCCGGAGCCGAGCGCCTCGCGCACGTCCCGCGCCGCGCCCTTGAGCGCGTCGATCGACTCGTACGGGCCGGCGTACGCCGCCAGCCGCACGCCGGGAGCCACCTCCTCGGAGCGCTCCGCGAGCTCGGCTGGCCGGGGCAGGGCGGCGCCCCCGCCCGTCCGGAGTCGGCGACGAGCCTCGCGCAGCTCCTCCTGCAGGGCCGCCACCCGGTCGGCGAGCGCCTCGACCGAGCTCGCGCCGGCCAGCGCGGCGGCTCGATCCAGCAGCCCGAAGCGCTCGGCCACGAGCTGGTCGGCACCCTCGCCGGTCAGCGCCTCGACGCGTCGCATCCCCGAGCCGATGCTCCGCTCGCCGGTCAGGTGGAACCCGCCGATCTGGCCGGTGGCCCGGCAGTGGGTGCCGCCACAGAGCTCGTGGCTGTAGCCCTCGACCCGGACGGTCCGCACCCGCTCGCCGTACTTCTCGTCGAAGAACGCGTCGGCGCCCAGGTCGACGGCCTCGCGCATGCTCATGTACTGGACGGAGACGGGCCGGTCCTCCCGGATGATGCGCCGGACCTCCGACTCGATCGCCCGCTTCTCGTCGTCGCTGAGCGGGCGGTCGAGCGGGAAGTCGAAGCGCAGGTAGTCCGGGGTGACGAGCGAGCCGGCCTGCCGGGCCGACGGACCGACGACGTTGCGAAGCGCGCGGTGGAGGACGTGCGTCCCCGTGTGATTGCGCATCGTCCGGGCCCGCCGGTCTGCGTCGACGAGGGCGAAGACGGCGTCCCCGACCCGGACCCGCCCGTGGAGCCGACCGCGGTGGACGATGAGGCCGCCGACCGGCTTCTGGGTGTCGGCGACATCGAACACCAGCTCGCCGCCCGGGTCGCCCAGGTAGAGCTCGCCCCGATCGCCGACCTGGCCGCCGCCCTCGGCGTAGAACGGCGTCCGATCGAGCACGATCTCGGCCCCGGCATCGGCCCCCTGGCGAAGCTCCACCTCGGCGATGGCCGCCAGATCCCGGTACTCGATCCCGTCGCGCACGATCGCCACCACGCGTCCCTCGGCCGCGGTCGTCTCGTAGCCGACGAAGACCGTGTCGCCCGCGCGCCGCAGGATCGACTCGTAGAGCTGGCCGAGCTCCGCGTGCCGCGCGAGCTCGGCCTTCCTGCCCGATCGGCTGCGCTCCCGCTGCTCGGCGAGCGCGACATCGAAGCCGGGCCGGTCGACCCGGACGCCGTACTCCGCGGCCAGCTCGACCGTCAGGTCGATCGGGAACCCGTACGTGTCATGGAGCCGGAACGCCACGTCGCCGGCCAGCACCGGCGCGTCGGGCGGCAGCGCCTCCGCCAGCCGGCCGACGACCCGCTCGGCGGACGTGAGCGGGACGAGCGCCTCCTCGAGCTGCTCGGTGCCGGCGTCGAGCGTCCGGGCGAACTGCTGCTCCTCACGGAGGATCGACCCGAGGATCTCGGCGCGTCGCTCGGCCAGGACGGGGTACGCCTCGCCCATGAGATCGATGACGATCGCCGCCGTCTCGTGGAGGAACGGCTCGCGACGGCCGAGCAGGCGTCCGTGGCGGACCGCGCGGCGCAGGATGCGACGCAGGACGTAGCCGCGGCCCTCGTTCGAGGGGAGGACGCCGTCCGCGAGGAGGAAGGTCACGGCCCGGCTGTGGTCCGCGATGACCTGGTAGCTGAAGCGCTCCGCCTCGAACGCGTCCGGGTCGTGGCCGAGCAGCTCGCGCATCCGGGCGTGGAT
>JAPVSP010000093.1:0-2313 GCA_047519685.1 Chloroflexota bacterium | reverse complement strand
CCCCTCAGAGCATCGCGGCCCGGATCAGCTCGGCGATCCCCGCCCGGCGGTCGGCGCTGAACGATCGCTGGGTCGGCAGGGAGGCCAGCCAGGCGGAGAGCTGGTCGGTCGCGACGACGGCGCAGCTCGGCGTGCGCGGCACCTCGGGGTCGGCCGCGACGACCGTCGCGTAGACCTTCACGACGTGGTCGTGGTCCTCGTGGGACAGCCAGCCTCGGATCCGTTCGGCGTCCCGGCTGGCGCGATCCAGCGGGTTCTCGATCGGCATCCACTTGCCGTTGGTGACGCGGACCTCCCAGCGGCCCCCCTGCTGTCGTGCAGCGCCGGGCGGCGGAAGCTCCTCGACGACCGCGATGCCGAACGGCCCGATGACGACCTCTGGCACGACACGACCGTCGGGCAGGCGCACCCGCGTCCCGACGAGATGGTCCTCGGGAAGGCGGCCGGCGAGGCTGGCGAGCGGCCGTGGTCGAGGCCGGCTGCCCATCGCGCGGTCCACGGTCTCGACCAGCCGGGCGAGGCCGACGATGACGAACAGCGCCGGCGCCGTCAGCGCGAACGTCCAGGCGATGGCCCCGACGATCATCTGCAGGGCTCCCGGACGGGCCGACGTGAACCGGTCCACGAAGCCCGTCTCGAACGTGAGATAACCGAGGGCGACCCCGCCGCCGAGCAGGGTCAGCCCGACCAGGCTGCCGAGCACGATGGCGCGGATGGAGCGAGTCGCTGGGGTCGGTCGGCTCGCGACCAGGACCGGCATGCACGGATCGTCGCGGACGCGGGCCCGCGCGCGCATCCCCACTTCGGGCTATCCGGGGCCATCCGTTCGGTCCTGGCCCACCCACCCGACGGCTCCGTTCGCCTCTCGACCGGTCGTCTCCGCCCCGCCGATGGGACCCACCACGGCGGGACGCCCGTACCATTGCGGCCCCCCTCCGCCGCGGCGATGCTCGGTCCCAGCAACGGGAGCTATCGCCCGCTGCGGAGGCACTCATCGATGCCGTTCATCCGCTCCTTCCAGGCGCCGGGTGGCGTCAGGGCGTGGGCCGCCGCGTGGGCGGCCGCCGCCCTGCTCGCGCTCGCCCTGGTCACGCCCGCCCTTGCGGCCCGCGGACCGGTCCGCCTCACGGATCCGTCCGTCTCTCCGACCGAGGCACCGGCGGGCACCCCGGTGACCTTCTCGGTCACCTACAGCAACGGCCAGGGCAACGCTCCGCAGGCGATCGACGTCCTCGTCGGCGAGGCGGCCTATCCCATGTCCCCGCTGCCGGGCCCCGGCAACTACGGCTCTGGGGTCCGCTACCAGGCCGTGGTGACGCCGCCCGCGGGGACGTGGTCGGTGGAGTTCGTCGCGACCGACAAGTTCGGGAACACCGCGAGCCTGTCGGGCGGGACGCTGACGGTCCTGGCCCCGCCACCTCCGCCACCGCCGCCTTCGAGCGGTGGGTCCAGCGGCGGGAGCGGCTCCTCCGGTGGCTCGTCCGGTGGCTCCTCCGTGGGCGGCTCTACCGGCGGGAGCCCCGCCGGCTCGTCGCCCGGCTCGTCGAGCGGCTCGAGCGTCTCCGGCTCCGCTGGAGGGTCGGGCACCGTTTCGGGCGCCGGCCCCGCGAGCCCCGGGTCGGACTCCGCGGTCGCCGGATCCCCCGCCGCCGACGCCCTGGCCGAGGATCTCGCGATCCGGGCCGCATGGGTCGGTGCCCCGGGGCTTGACGGGCCGGCAGCTGCTGCCGTCGCCGGCTCGCCGGTCGGCGGCGCGCCTCATGAGGACGATCCCGCCGTGGTGGCGGTCCCCGGTGGATCGCCGCTCGGCGCCAGCGGTGGCGACTACCTGGTCCGCCCGCGGATCCAGGGGCCGGCTGCCGCGGCCGCCGCCCCGACCGGGCTCTTCAGCCTGCTCGGCGGGTCGTCGGGCTTCGGGACCCTGGCTCCCACGGTCATCGCGACGTTCGGCGGCTTCGCGATGGCGATGTCGTTCATGTTGTTCGGCAAGCGCCGGCGTGACGGCGATCAGACCGACACCGATGAGGCGCTGGCGGAGGCGGCCGGGATCGGCAGCGGCGCGATCGCGTCCGGCGCGCTGCTGGGCGAGCGCCCGGAGATGGTCGCGCCCCCGAGCCTCGATGGGGAGGCGGCGATGCCGCGCTGGCGCCGGCCGTCGCTGCTCGCCGCGCGCAAGGAGGATCCCCTGCGGACCGTCCGGGAGGACGTGAAGCTGACCTTCGACCACGGCTCCGTGGGCCCGGTCGAGGGCCGGGAGCGACGACTGATCCGCTATCGCGTCGTCCGCCTGCTCGATTCGCCGGACGAGTTCGT
>JAPVSP010000092.1:0-5712 GCA_047519685.1 Chloroflexota bacterium | reverse complement strand
GTGGAACCAGCTGGAATGGGCCAACGGCGGCTTCCGGCTCACGATCGCCAAGTGGCTGCCCCCGAACCAGACCTGGATCCTCCAGCAGGGCCTCACGCCCGACGTCAAGGTGCCGACCCCCGCCGCTGGCACGCCGGGCGACCCGGCGCTCGACAAGGCGCACGAGCTCCTTGGCGAGCGGACGGCCCTGGCGCCGGCGGCCTGATCCGGACGACACGCGCGACGTCCCGTCGACGCCGACACCCGATCGGCCTGCGCTTGCACCATGCCTGCGAGTCCTGTACGGTGTCCGGGAACGAAAGGAGGTGATGTGCAGTGACCGACAGTCCGAGTCGCCGCACCACCTCGCAGATGGTGACCGGCTGAGACCGAGCCCTCTGCGGGTGGTAACGCAGATCGAACGCCGGCCCTCCCGGGCCGGCGTTCGTGCGTCCCGGCCTCTCCAGCCGCCTCCCCCAGCGAGCCACACATGAGCGCATCCACCTCCGAGGGCCCCCGCACCGTCGCCCTCAACCGGAAGGCCCGGCACGAGTACCACATCGAGGAGACGTTCGACGCCGGCCTGGTCCTCACCGGGACCGAGATCAAGTCGATCCGGGCAGGCAAGGTCAACCTGTCCGAGGCGTACGCGCGGATCGAACGGGGCGAGGCCTGGCTCGTCGGGGCCCATATCGCTCCGTTCGAGGGCGGCAACCGGATGAACCACGAGCCTCGCCGCGACCGCAAGCTGCTGCTCCACCGCGACGAGATCCTGGCGCTGCTCCTTCGGACGAAGGCGAAGGGCCTGACGATCGTGCCGCTGCGGCTCTACATCAGCGAGCGCGGCCTGGCGAAGGTCGAGCTCGGGCTCGCTCGCGGCAAGCAGCTCTACGACAAGCGCCGGGCGATCGCCGAGCGCGACGCCCGGCGTGACGTGGACCGGGAGCTCGCGGCCGCGCGCCGCCGGTAGCCCTGGGAGCTCGCGGCGGCGTGTCGCCGGGCGCCCCGAGCGCGCCGGTCGGCGCCGTGCCGACCCTGTCGGCGCCCGCGGCGCGATCGGTGAGCCGCCAGCATGGCGGCATGACGGACGACGAGCTGGCTCCAGCGCATCGGCGGCCCCTTGGCCTCTGGACGGCCCCTTGGCCTCTCCCGGCCCCTCCGGTAGAATGTTGGCGATCGCCCGAACGGGCGTTCGGTCCTGTGGGGATGCGTGGTCTCGACAGGGTCTGGCTGTCAGGGAACGCGAGCCGAGGTGCCGTCAGGCCTCGTTAAACAGGCGGCAAACGAAGTAACTGGCAACCGCCAGTCGACTCTCGCCCTCGCCGCTTAGGCGGTAAGGTGAGCGTGGAAGCCACCTCGGCCCCGCGGGTGGTGGAAGCGTCATGCAGCGGGGATGCGCAACGGCCAAGCGTCGCGTAGGCCGGAGCAAAGCCCGATCTAGGGACACGTGACTGGATCGCCCGGCAGGCTGCCGGTGGTCGTCCGGGCGATCGACGACAAACCATCGGACACGCTCGTAGTGGTCCCTGGCGAAAGGCTTTGGACGGGGAGTTCGACTCTCCCCCATCTCCACCAACCTGATCCGCGATCGCGTGAGCGGCCCCCGCCGCCGCGGCCCGTGCTCGGCCTCCACCAGCTGGAGCCCGTCCGACCCCGATCAGCGAGACGCCGGCGCCCGAAGTCCGCGGGACAGCACCTCGGCAGGGCCCGCGGGCATCCCGATCACCGAGGTCAGTGCGATGCAGCGTCGCCGCGCCGCCCGTGCGGCGGAGGTTCGGCCGGTCACGTCGAGCGCATCTGCCCGGAACCGCTCGGCACGCGCCTGCCAGACGGTCGCACCCAGCCCGCTCCAGGCCCGGACCGCACGGCCGAGCGCGGCCGTCGCCGCCCTCGGATCCGAGCCCATCAGCCGCAGCCCCTCGTTCTCGAGGTCGATGGCGATCGCCTCGACGAACGTGATCCGACCCGTGTCGTCGCGTCGTGAGCGGCCGGGGGTCGGGACGGCCGCCGAGTCATCGAGCAGGATCGCCACCTGTTCGAGCGCCGCCTCGGCGAGCGCGAGTGGGCCGACCGCCTCGAGGGCGGCCGCGAGTCGCGCCGCGCGCCGCAGCTCCCGCCGTGCCCGGACGAGTCGGCCCGCACCCAGGTCCGCGCGCCCACGCAGGAGTGGCCCGAGCGGGACGAGAGCGCGCCAGCCGTTGGCGCGGGCCCGACGCTCTCCCGCGGTGGCAGGGCCGACGACGCGGTCCCAGGCGCCCCGCTCGAGGTGGACCGCGGCCTCGGCGAGGTCGACCTCGGCCATCTCCATCGCGACCCCGAGCTCGGCCAGGGTCCGTCGCGCCGACGCGAGACGGCGCATGGCCAGCCCGGGATGGCCGGCGCGCAGGGCGGGTCGAGCGCCCGCAAGCAGCGCCAGCGCCCGCAGGTGCCGGGCACCCACGGCGTCGGCGATGCGGACGAGCTCGCCGACCAGGCGTTCGGCCTCCGCCGGAGGTCCGGCGACGGAGCGGACCAGGGCCTCGATGAGCAGGGTGTCGACCTCCAGCCAGCGATCGCCCGCGTCGGCGGCCGGCTGGCGGGCCTCGCGGGCCGCACGCAGGGCATCGTCGAGGTCGCCCCGGTACCAGGCCGCATAGGCCCACGCGCGCGACAGGGCGGCCCGGCTGCGCTCGTCGCCGCTCTGCTCGACGAGCCGCATGGCGCGCCGGAACCAGCGCTGGAAGTCGCGGCCCCCCGAGACCGTCAGCAGGTAGGCGAGGTCCTCGGCGACCATCGCCGCGTCGGCCCGGGCGCCGGCCGCTCGATAGAGCCTGAAGGCCCGTCGATAGCTGGAGGTCTCGGTCGCGAAGTCGTCGAACCGACAGGCCTCGCCGAGACGGTGCAGGGCCCGCGCCTGGCCGAAGACGTTGCCCGTCGATCGGAACAGCTCCAGCGCCTCCTCGATGAGCGCTCTTGCCGGGCGCACCTCGCCCAGGTTCGACCGCGCGCGGCCGAGGGCGAGCAGGGCCAGGCCGCCGATCTCGCTCGGTCCCGCAGTGGCGACGAGCGAGCTCGCCGCCTGCGCGCTCTGGATCGCCTCGTGATGGCGGCCGAGCTCGCCCAGGCCCTCCGCCCGCCCGACCAGGAGCCTGGCGACGAGATCGGGCTCGACGGCGCCCGGCTCGGCCTTCGACACCTGGAGGCCCCGGTCGTACAGCGTCTCGGCCAGCCGAGGATGGAACGCGAACACGGCGTCGCCCCAGCGGCGGAGGTACTCGGCGGCCAGCCGGGCCAGCGCGGGGTCGCCCTCGCGTCGGGTCCGCGACCGCCCGAGCTCCCAGGCCCGCTCGTACTGGTGGGCGATCGAGGCGGTGGCCGGCTCACCGAGGTGCTCACGGAGCCACTCGGCGGTCGCCCGGTGCCGACGCGCGCGCTCGGCCAGGGGGAGGGATTCATAGGCCACGTCCCGGATGACAGCATGCTTGAACTCGAGCTCGACCGCCCCGGGGACCTGGCTGACCGGCCGGGCGCGGAGCAGGTCGCGGGCCTCCAGTCGACGGACGGCCTCGCGGACCGACGAGCCCGGACGGCGCAGGCCCGGCTGATCGGCGATGTGGGCGATCAGCCCGTCCCAGGTGACCTCTCCGGCGATCGAGGCGTCCTGGAGCGCCTGCTTCTCATCGGCGGGCAGCGCGTCCAGGCGGGCCGCGACGAGCATGCGGAGGGAGTCCGGGACGCTGCGGATGGCTGACGGGTCCATCGCCTGCCAGCCAGGCCCGGCGCGCACCAGGGCGCCGGTCTCGACGAGCATCCGCGCGCTCTCCTCGAGGAAGAGAGGGTTGCCGCCAGCTCGCTCGACGATCCGTCCCGCGAGCGACGGCGGAGCCGGCCCGCCGAGCACGCCCGCCAGGATCCGCCGCGCCTCGGCAGCGGGGAGTCCGCCGAGGCGGACCCTCGGCAGCGCGCGGTACCAGTCGTCCGGCTCGGGGCGGCCGAGGGCCAGGAAGAGCACCGGCTCGGACCACGGTGACCGTCGGACGTCCGAGAGCAGGGCGAGGAGGTCGGGATCCGCCCAATGGACATCGTCGAGCACGACGACCACCGGTCGTCCCCCGGCGAGGGCCCGGATGACGGGCCGCACGGCCGCCCTGGCGTCCAGTGACACACCGCCGGGCCGGCCGGCGGAGCTGGCCGCCGCGCCGACGGCGACCGGCGGCAGGCCCAGGAGCGTCTCGAGCTGGGCTTCCATCGCGGGGGAGGTCACCTCATCGACGCCTTCGCGGACGAACCGCCGCACGCCCTGGCGGAGACGAGCGGGCGACAGGCCGCGACGCATCCCGATCCCTGCGGCGACCGCCTCGGCGAGTGCCGTGAGGGGGAGGCGTTGCCCGTACGGGTGGCAGGTGCCGATGAGGACCAGGGACTCCGGCAAGCGCGCTCGCAGCTCCTCGGCGAGCCTCGTCTTGCCGACGCCCGGCTCATCGACGATCGCCCGAACGCGGGCTCGCCCGGTCCGCTGCGTCTCCCGTGCCTCCGCGATCAGCCGGCGGAGGATCCCCACTCGGTCCACGAACGGGGCGGCATGCAGGCGACCGACCGATCGCCCGCCGACCGTCGGCCGTCGGGTCGGCCGGACGCCCAGCGCCGGGTAGGCGGCGATGGGGCGTGTGACGCCCTTGGCCGCGAGCAGGCGGCGCCGCGCGAATCGGATGGCCTTGACGGTGAGCTCTCGCGTGGCCCCACCGACCAGGACCTCGCCGGTGGACGCCAGGTCGGCGAGGCGCGCGGTCACGTTGACCGGGTCGCCGACCACGGCGAATCCCGATGCCTCCCGCGAGCCGACGACGATGACCTCTCCGGAGTTCACGCCGACATGCAGTCCCGGGAACCGGATCCCCGCCTGCCGACGGTCGAGGTCGGCGGCCTCCCGGACCAGGGCCAGGCCGGCCCGGACCGCCCGCTCCGCGTCGTCCTCGTGGGCGGTCGGGACGCCGAAGACCGCCATGAAGCCATCGCCCATGACCTGCGGGACGGTCCCGCCGTGACTCTCGACCACGAGACGAAGCGTCGTCATCCAGGGCCGGACGACGCCGAACACCTCCTCTGGGTCGAGCGACGCCGCGAATGCCGTGTAGCCGCTCAGGTCGGCGAACAGGAGCGTGACGAGCTTCCGCTCCGGGTGGACGAGCGGCTCGCCGCATCGCGGGCAGGCCGAGTCGGCCTCCGAGAACGGCTCGCCGCACGCGCTGCAGCGAACCGCCGCCTCCAGGGCAGGCGCATCCGGGCGATCGATCCGACCGGTCGGTCGCGTCACTCGCGTCTGGAACGGCAGGCGCGCACCGCGCCGCCCCTCACGCGCTGCGCCGCGCCGGATCCTCTGGGTCGTTGATGACGAGGGCGGTGTCCGTCCACAGGATCCCCGGGATGGGGACGACGCGCTCCAGCAGCAGCCGCTTCATCTCGTACAGCGAGGAGGCGCCGAGCTCCAGGAGCACGTCCCAGCCGCCGATGACCAGCGCCGATCCCGCGTAGGACTGCGGGTCATCCGGGTGCTCCGGGTCGTACAGCTCGTTCACCGCCTCGAAGACCGCGCCGGCCAGGCCGCTCTCCGCACGGATCCGGACGTACGCCCCGACCGGGTGCTTCCTGCTCCAGCGGGTCGGAGCTCGCGGGCCGGTCTGGAGCGCAACGCCGACGTCCCCACTGGGGTTGACCAGGTCGCGGACCGCCGCGATCCGCTTCTGCAGCTCCTCG
>JAPVSP010000091.1:0-1975 GCA_047519685.1 Chloroflexota bacterium | reverse complement strand
GCCCGAAGATGTGGAGCGAGGGCGCCCCCACGACGCTCAGGACGCCGACCCAGGTCCCGGCCCGGCGGCGCGGCACGAACCACAGCGCGATCAGCGAAAGCCCCGCGATCCCGAGCGCGACGACCATCGGCAGGTAGTGGCCGAGCGCCATGCCGCCGATCCGCCAGTTCGGGTCGGCCGCGCGGCGGACCTGGGCGATCCAGTCGCCCCAGACCCCGAGGCCGGTGAACGGCAGCGTCGCCAGGACGAGCACCGCCAGCCCGGCGGCGCCGACGAGGGCCGCCGGCGGGCGGCGGAGCAGCAGGTAGGCCCAGGCGTGGACCTCGGAGACCTTGAACGCGGCGATCGCGGTCGCCAGGACGCCCTCCCTCGGTGCGGGGGTGGAGGCGTCCGTCGGGTCGCGGTCGACCGGGTGGAACGGCGCGGCGGCTCGCTCCGGCCGGTAGAACAGGCCGACGAACGCGGCGAACAGGAGGATCTGGACGTTGCCGCCGATGATCCCCTCGGCGAACGGCGGCGAGATGAGCAGCAGCGGCTGCCAGCGGTAGGGGACGCCGAGCCGGCGCAGGCCCCAGAGCGCGGAGCCCAGGCAGAGGCCGTCCCAGAGGAGGAGGACCGGCTCGCGCGGGAGCGCGAGGAGCGGCGCCAGGAACGGCAGCACGAACGGCGGGTAGAGGAACGGCAGGTCGGGGCCGGGTGGCGCCTGGAACGACGAGGCGAGGTAGGGCTGACCGCCGTCCACCCAGCGCTGGGCTGCCCGGAGCGGGATCTCGAGGTCGATGCCGCGCCCGTGGATGGTGGCCAGCTCCCAGAACGCGATCGAGGTCGGGACGAGCGCGATGACCAGCAGCGCGAAGCGGAGCAGGCGGTTGCTCGGCGTCCCGGGGATGAAGCCGCGCAGGGCGCCGGTTCCGGCGACGGGGGCGGCCGGGCCGCGGCGTCCGCTGGAGGCGCGGTCAGCCGAGCGAGCGGCCATCACGCGGACGAAGGAGCGGCGGCCAGGTCGGGCGCCACGCGAGCAGCTCGCGGACGGTGGCGAAGCCGCCATCGCGGCGGCCGAGCCAGGCGACGACCGGGAGGAACAGCGGCGGGGAGTCGTCCAGCGACCAGTACCACTGCGCGTCGGAGTCGCGGATGGCCGTCAGGTACTCGCGCCAGAGATCGAGGACGAACAGGCTGGCGACGGCGAGCACGGCCAGGCCGATCCAGAACGAGCGGTGCCGGATCCCGACCAGCGCGAGCGGGGCCACCGACGGCTTGAGCAGCACGAACGCGGCCGGCCAGCCCGCGGCCAGGCCCCAGGCGATCGCCGCCATGACCCACATGTCCGAGTTGCCGTAGATGAGGTTCGACACCCCGCGCGGCCAGGCGAGGAGCAAGGCCAGGATCGCCCACGTCCACGGGGCCGGCCGGAACCGCCAGATCACGATGGCGACGACCCCCAGCGGGAGGATCCACCAGAGCGGGAACGGCAGCCAGTGGAGCGCGGCGAAGAACGGGATCGCGATCGGCGGGTAGAGGACGTCGACGTCCGTCTTGATGATGTACGGCCCGGCCAGCTGATGGGGCAGGTAGAACTGGCCCGTGTCCAGCCAGTGCTCGCCGATCTTCTGGTAGAAGGCGTGGTCGGTGCCGATCGCCGCCTGCGAGCCGATGTAGCCCCAGAGCCACGCGAACTCGAGCGCGAACCCGACGAGCAGGACGCCGGTCAGCGTCAGGAGCGCGATCCGGGCGGGGCGGCTGGCGGGCAGGGCGACGGAGCTCATGGGCGGTGCGAGCGTACAACGCCGCCGAGCGCCGACCAGCGGGACGATGGTCCCGGTCGGGTCAGGCGGGAACGAGCTCCTCGGCCTGCGTGAGGTCGGCGGCTGAGCGTTCCCGCCGCCACTGCCAGACCCGGACGGCGGCGTAGATGACGACCGCGATCGCTGGCAGCCCGCGGACCGGCAGCGCGAGCAGGGCGCCAAGCCACGGT
>JAPVSP010000090.1:0-3651 GCA_047519685.1 Chloroflexota bacterium | reverse complement strand
ACGGCCCTCATCCGCTCGATCGAATCGGACGGCGTGACGATCAGCGTCGGCGGCGAGATCGGCGAGGTCGGCAAGAAGAACTCCACCGAGGACGAGCTGCGGGCCTACCTCGACGGGTACATCCGGGAGCTGGGCCGCCGGGCGCCGGGGGCCACCGGCCTCTCGAAGGTCTCGGTCCAGACCGGCACGAGCCACGGCGGGGTGCCGTTGCCGGGCGGGGGTGTCGCCGAGGTCAAGCTGGACTTCGACGTCCTTCGTCGGCTCGGCGAGGTCGCCCGCCAGTTCGGGCTCGCCGGCGCCGTGCAGCACGGAGCGAGCACCCTGCCCGACGAGCTCTTCCACAAGTTCCCGGAGATCGAGACGGCCGAGATCCACCTCGCGACGGGCTTCCAGAACGCGCTCTACGAGCACCCGGCCTTCCCGGCCGAGCTGCACCGGGCCATCGAGGCCTGGTGCTTCGCGAACGCCACCGACGAGCGCAAGGACGGACAGACCGATCAGCAGTTCGTCTACACGACCCGCAAGAAGGCGATCGGCCCCTTCAAGCGGGAGCTCTGGGACCTGCCGACCAGGGACGAGATCCTCGCCGCCCAGAAGTCGAAGCTGGTCTACCTGTTCACCCGGCTTCGCGTCGTCCACAGCCGCGGGATCGTCGACCGGTACGTGTCGCCGGCCGAGCTGCACCGGGCCGTTCCCGACGCGTTGAGGATGGCGGCCGGGGCTCGCTGACGCCGCCTCCGGCGCCGGGAGGCGCCGAACGTCAGCCACCGGCCCGCCGGTCGGCGACGAAGTGCGGCGCCTCGTCCCGTGCCGACCTGCGGATTCCGCGTTGACGCGCCCCGATGGCGCCCGTATCGTTCGTCGCCATCCGGCCGGGGCGCGGGCGCCGGCCACGGGCCAGCTCTCACCTGCACTCCCCAGAGGTCAGTCTCGCGTCCGCCCGTGGACGCGGTGGTAGGAGGAGTCGGATGGCGGACTCGTCGCACTCTGCGGACATCGCGGCACAGGACGACGCCCACCTGAGATCGCTGGGTATCAAGCCGGAGTTGCGGCGGAGCCTCGGCTTCCTCTCCAACTTCGCCGTGGCCTTCAGCTACATCAGCGTCTCGACCGGCACCTTCACGCTGATGGGTCTCGGCCTGTCGGTCGGCGGTCCCCCATTCTTCTGGTCGTGGCCGCTGGTCATCGTCGGCCAGCTGTTCGTCGCGCTGAACTTCGCCGAGCTCTCGAGCCACTTCCCGGTGGCTGGGTCGATCTACCAATGGTCGAAGCGCCTCTCCAACCGCACGCTGGGCTGGTTCACCGGCTGGTTCTACTTCTGGGCCGGCGTGCTGACGACGACCGCCGTGGCGATCACCGTCCCGCTCGTGCTGTCGTCCATCCTCGGCGTGGATGGCACGCAGAAGTACGGACCATTCGCCTGGAACGTCTGGGTAGCGCTCGGGACGCTCGTCGTCACGACCCTCATCAACGCCTTCGGCATCCGCCTGCTCTCGATCATCAACAACATCGGCGTCGCGGCCGAGATCCTGGGCATGGTCGTCTTCGCCGGGGTCCTGCTGATCTTCTTCAACCACCAGCCGGTCTCGGTCCTCACCAACACGTTCGGCTCCGAAACGGGGGCGAACGGCAACTACCTGCCCGTGTTCGCCGTCGCCGCGTTCATGTCGCTGTTCGTCGTCTACGGCTTCGACACGGCCGGGACGTTCGGCGAGGAGACGATCGACGCCGGCCGCCACGCGCCGCGCGGCGTCCTCACGGCGATCCTGCTGTCGGGGGTCATCGGGACGATCTTCCTCCTGGCGATCATCCTCTCCACGCCCGACATGGCGGCCGAGATCACGGCCGCCGGCAAGGGAGCCTCGCCGATCGCCGACGCCATCCACGCGAACATGGGCGACGTGTGGGGCAACATCTACCTCGCGGTCGTCCTCGGGGCGGTCTTCGTCTGCACCCTGGCCATCCAGGGCGCGACGACGCGCCTGATGTTCTCGATGGGACGGGATCGGCGGCTGCCGCTGGGAGGCGTGTGGGGACACGTGAGCCCGACGCACCGGACGCCGACCAACGCCGCCATCGCGGTCGGCATCCTCTCGGCCATCCCGTTCCTCGTCAGCGACAGCGCCGGCGTCATCGCGATCGGCGCGACCGGGACGATCTACCTCAGCTACTTCCTGTGCAACCTCGGCGTCCTCCTTGCCCGGTCCAGGGGCTGGCCGCATCGCAAGGCCTGGTTCAGCCTCGGCGGCTGGGGCGTGGCGCTCAACATCCTCGCGCTCGTCTACGGCCTGGTGATGATCGTGAACTTCAGCCTGTGGCACCTCGATGCCTTCGGCGATTGGGGCAACGGCCTGCGCGACCTGACGAACCCCACGATCAACACACTCACGTTCCTCGGCAACCCGCTGGACGGCCTGCCGGCGTGGCCGATCTTCGAGACCTTCCTCGGGATCGTCCTCGTCGTGGGCATCCTCTGGTACGTCGTCGCCGAGCGCGGCAAGATCGAGACGGAGGCCATCCCCGCCGACATCGCGACCGGCGAGGCCACGATCGGCTAGCGCTGGGATGCACGAAGCGGCGCGCGGGGCTCCTGCGCGCCGCTTGCCCGTGTCAAGGGGTCCACGATGACCGACGACGTCCTCCGGGGTGAGCTCCGCGAGGACCTGGTCCGGGCGATGCAGAAGGTCCCGGAGCTGGCGGATCGGGAGCTCACGCTCCAGCCGCTCTCCGGGGGCATCACCAACCGCAACTTCCTGGTGGCGATCGACGGCTCGCCCGCGCGCTACGTCATCCGGCTGGCCGGCAACGACACCCACCTGCTGGGCATCAGCCGCGAGGTCGAGCACGCGGCGACGGTCGCCGCCGCCGGCGTCGGCGTCGGGCCGGAGGTGGTGTCGTTCATCCGACCCGAGGGCTACCTGGTGACGCGCTTCATCGAGGGCAAGCCCGTCAGCGACGAGGCCGTCCACCGGCCCGAGACGATCCGTCGCGTGGCCGACGCGCTGCGCCGGATCCACGACGGGCCGGCCATTCCCGGCCTGTTCATCCCGCTCCGGATCGTCGAGGCCTATCGAGCCCTCGCCCGGGAGCGCGGCGTCCCCATCCCTCCGGAGTACGAGCTGGCCCGGGCGACGGCGCGTCGGATCGAGCTGGCGCTGTTGTCGAACCCGGTCGAGCTGCGGCCGTGCCACAACGACCTGCTCAACGCCAACTTCATCGACGATGGGTCGCGCATCCGGATCGTGGACTGGGAGTACGCGGGGATGGGCGACCCGTTCTTCGACCTGGGCAACTTCAGCGTGAACCACGAGCTGACCGAGGACGAGGACCGGGCCCTGCTCGCCGCGTACGACGGGGTGGGCGAGCGGGCGGTGCGACCGGATCGTCTTGGCCGGCTCACGCTCATGCGGATCGTCTCGGACTTCCGGGAGGCGATGTGGGGCGTCCTGCAGCAGGGGATCAGCACGCTCGATGTCGACTTCGTCGAGTATGCGGCGACCCACTTCGACCGGCTCCTCGGCGCGGCGTCGAGGCCCGCCTTCGAGCGGGCGCTTCAGCAGGCCTCGGTCGACCGACCGGGCGGCTAGGCTAGGGCGCGGTGTCGCGCCGACCCGTGAGGAGGAGACGCTTCGTGGAGCATGCGCGCGCGGT
>JAPVSP010000089.1:0-2108 GCA_047519685.1 Chloroflexota bacterium | reverse complement strand
TGGATCAAGATGCCGGAGGACTGAGCGACCCCCGGTCGCCCGAGCGATGACCAAGGACAAGGGAGGCGCCGCCTCGAGCGCCCCGGTCTCGAGCGCCCCGGCCTCCGCCGCTTCCGACTCCGCAGCTGCCGACGCCCCGGGGTCGGCCGCCGAGCTCGCCGCGCGCGCCTCCGCCGAAGTGTCGACGCTCGAGCGCGAGCTCGAGGAGATCGACATGCTCGTCGCGCAGGCCCGGTCGGAGGCATCCCGTCACGAGACGCGACGGGCGCAGGTGGCCGAGAAGCTGGCGGGCCTGGGCAAGGTCGAGCCGAAGGAGGCCGCCGAGCTGGCCTCCCAGCTGGTGACGCTCACGAAGCGCGCGGCCGTCATGGAGGCGCAGGTCGACGTCCTCGAGGGCAAGCGGCACGCGCTCACCCGCTACCGCGACTCCCTGGCGGGGTACGGTGAATGGCTGGCGGCCATCGGCGAGGCCGGACCGGTCGGTGTCCCGAGCGCGAGCCGCGCGCAGGGGACGGGGGCGGCGGGGGAGGCCGGCGTCCCCCCGATCATCTCCGCCGAGGCCGAGGCGGCGGCGCTCCCGCCGGCCATCTCGCGCGTCGTCCTCGGCGCCCAGGAGGACCTCCGGCGCGAGATCGCCCGCGCGATGCACGACGGTCCCGCGCAGAGCCTGACGAACATCGTCCTGCAGGCGCAGATCGTGGACCGGCTCCTCGCCCGCGACCCCGAGCTCGCCCGGGCGGAGCTCCAGCTGCTCATCGGGATGGTCCAGCAGACCCTCGACGCCACCAAGTCGTTCATCTTCGACGTCCGGCCCATGGTCCTCGACGACCTCGGGCTCCTGCCGACGCTCCGGCGGGCCGCCCGCGACCGCGGCCGCCGCGCCCAGCTGCCCGTGGAATTCGACTCGGACGGCGCGGACCGTCGCCTGGGCGTGGAGATCGAGAGCGGGCTGTTCCGGATCGTGGACGAGGCGCTCGCCGCCTACCTCGATCGTGGGCCGGACCGGGTCGCGGTCCGCCTGGACTGGGGCGACGCGCTCGCGATCGAGATCGGCGCCTACCGGACGGCTCCCGCCGTGGCGGCCGACGATGCGGCCGCGCCGGCGCCGGGTGCCGACGTGCCCCCGGCGCTGGCCGCGATGATCGAGGACCGGCGGGAGAAGGCCCGCGCCGCCGCGCCCGGACCCGTCGCGCTTCCCGCGACGACGTGGCGGGAGATCCAGGGCCGGGCGCAGTCGATCGGCGCGACCGCCGAGCTCCTCGACGAGGGCAGCCGAGTCCGCCTCGAGGTCCCGCTACCCGTGGTGAGCTGAGGCGAGCGGATGGGCCTCGCGGCGCTCGTGGCCGGGCTGCTCGGCGTCCGCGGCGACCCTGCCGAAGTTGGCGGTCCTCCCCGTCTGGGAGCCGCGGCGGCCCGCCGGGGATGGCTGGGCCAGGGGCTCGTGGAGTATGGGCTGATCCTCGGCCTGAGCCTCCTCCTCGCCCTGGCGATCCTGGTCTTCTTCGGCGATGTGGTCGCCGACGTCGTGCAGTGGATCGGCCGGACGGTGGACGCCAGCGGCGGCTGAGTGGTGCGCCCTTGCACGCTTCGGTACGATGGTCCTATTCCACGTCCCGTGGCCCGCGCCGTATGGTGACGCCGCCCCGGGATTGCGGGGCGAGTACTCATCCAGGAGGCAGCCATATGGCGCTCATCGACATGGTCATGTCCCTCTTCCGCCGTGACGAGGAAGAGGGTCAGGGTCTCGCGGAGTACGCGCTGATCCTCGCCCTGATCGCGATCGTCGCGATCGTCGCGCTCATCTTCCTGGGCAGCCAGGTCAGCAAGATCCTGAGCAACGTCGGCAACTCGGTCTAGCCTTCCGGGACGCGGCTGACGGCGTCACCTCCGGGGGAGGAAGGGAACAGCTAGCTCCATGGCCTTCATCCACGCACTGCTCGGGTCGTTCCATCGGGACGACGAGGGCCAGGGTCTCGCGGAGTACGCGCTGATCCTCGCCCTGATCGCGATCGTCGCGATCGTCGCGCTCATCTTCCTGGGGAGCCAGGTCAGCTCGATCCTCAGCAACGTCGGCAACTCGGTCTAGGATCGCCGACACATCACGGTCA
>JAPVSP010000088.1:0-6036 GCA_047519685.1 Chloroflexota bacterium | reverse complement strand
GGCGCGCTACATCGAGCATGGCGCCGACTTCGTCATCCTCGGCGAAGGCGAGGTCACGCTCGCCGAGCTGCTCGACCGTCTGGGGTCGGGCGCGCCGAGCGAGGCGGCGGCGATCCGCGGCATCGCCTTCCGCGACGAGACCGGCCGCGTCGTCTCGACGGGTCGCCGCGAGAACATCCGCGAGCTCGACGAGCTCCCGTTCCCGGCCTGGGACCTCGTCGATGTCGGTCGCTACCGCGCCGCCTGGGCCTCGCACGGCAGGTTCTCGATGAACATGGTCACCACCCGCGGCTGCCCGTTCCACTGCAACTGGTGCGCGAAGCCGGTCTGGGGCCAACGGTACGCGACCCGCAGCCCGGAGAACGTGGTCGAGGAGCTGGCCTGGTTGCGCGCGACGTACCGGCCGGATCACATCTCGTTCGCGGACGACATCCTCGGGCTCAAGCCCGGCTGGCTCCAGGCGTACGCCGAGCTCGTCCGATCACGCGGGGTCGTCACCCCGTTCAAGTGCCTGAGTCGCGCCGATCTCCTCCTGAGGGACGGCGAGGTCGAGGCGCTTCGGGCGGCCGGCTGCGAGACCGTCTGGATGGGCGCCGAGTCCGGCTCCCAGAAGATCCTCGACGCCATGGAGAAGGGCACCCGTGTCGCGCAGATCGTCGAGGCCGCGCGCCGGCTCCGGTCGGCTGGCATCCGGGTGGGCTTCTTCCTCCAGTTCGGCTATCCCGGAGAGGAGCCCGCCGACATCGAGGCGACCCGGCGCCTCGTCCGCGAATGCCTGCCCGACGACATCGGGATCTCGGTGTCCTACCCGCTGCCCGGGACCAAGTTCCACGAACGGGTGCGAGCCCAGCTCGGTGCCCGGAGCAACTGGGTGGACTCGGACGACCTGGCGATGCTCTATCGGGGCCCCTTCTCGACCCGCTTCTACCGACGGCTGCACGGCGTCGTCCACAAGGAATTCCGGCTGCGCCGGGCAGCCGGCACGACCAGCCCCAGCGTGCACGTCGCGCGGGCGGTCCGCCGGCCCGGGTCGCGCGAGGCCCTCGGCCGGGCTCGCGACGCCCTGACGCTCCCGCTCGATCAGCTCGTCCTCGCGGGGCTGGAGCGCTACGAGCGGCGGGCCGGTCGGGCGGGTCGGGGTCACGCCGACCTGGCCGTCATCGACGGCGCGCCGTCCGGGGAACGACCGACGTGACCGACTCGCGGCTCGCGACGATCGCCGACGCGTTCTCCCGGACGGCGGGGCGGTACGACGCCTTCGCGGAGGACCACCCGCATCTGGCCCGCATGCGCGGCAAGGTCCACGCCCACGTCGCACGGCACGTGCCGGCCGGGTCGCGAGTCCTCGAGCTCAACGCCGGCACGGGCACCGACGCCGTCCACCTCGCGAGCCGCGGGTACCGCATCCACGCGACCGACATCGCGCCCGGGATGCTCGAACGGCTGCGCGACAAGGTCGAGCGCCTCGAGCTGGGCGACCGGGTGACCGTCCAGCAGTGCTCGTTCACCGACCTCGACCGCGTCGATGGCGCCCCGTACGACGCCGTCTTCTCGAACCTCGGCGGCCTCAACTGTGCGGAGGACCTCCGCCAGGTGATCGCCGGGCTGCCCGCCGTCCTCCGGCCCGGCGGCGTGGTGACGTGGGTGCTCATGCCGCCGATCTGTCTCTGGGAGCTCGGACTCGCCCTCACCGGCCGGTTCCGCCTCGCGTTCCGCCGCCTCTCACGCCACGGGACGACAGCCCACCTCGAGGGCCGCTACTTCGACGTCCGCTACTTCAGCCCGGGGTGGGTCGTCTCCGCGTTCGGGCCCGACTTCGAGGTCCTGGCGATCGAAGGGCTGTCCGTCATCACCCCGACCGCCGAGAGCAAGAACCTCGCGAGGCGCCATCGCGCCACGTATCGGGCGCTGTGCTGGCTGGACGACCGCGTGTCGACGCACCGGCCGTTCCGGGGCTGGGGCGACTTCTTCATCGTCTCGCTGCGCTATCGGCCGCTCGCCGCGCCGTCGACCGGACCCTCGAGCCACCGCGGCCGGCCGTGAGCTACCCGAGCGTCCCGGGCAAGCACCGGTTCGAGGCCCTCGTGAAGGCCGAGGAGATGGTCGCGCACCGCCGCCGGGCCGGAAGCCTGGGCCCCGTCGAGCCGCCGCGCGGCGTGATCCTGTGCCTCGAACGGGGCCTGCCGGAACGCATGCGCTGGCGGATCCCGATCAGGCGGGTCGGCCGGCTCATGGGCGATCTCTATGCCGTCCGGCGCACGCGCGGCCGGGTCCTCGTCCTGACCGGCTTCGGCATCGGGGCACCGGTCATCGCGGCGCAGGCGGAGGAGCTCATCGCCCTCGGCGCCCGGCGACTCGTCTCGATCGCCCTGGCCGGGGGCATCCAGCCCGACCTCTCCGCGGGCGACGTCGTGGTGTGCGACCGAGCGATCCGTGACGAGGGAACCTCGCATCACTATCTGCCGCCCTCGAGCGACGTCTGCGCAGATCCCCGGCTGGTCGGGCAGCTGGCGGATGCGCTGCGGGCGCGCGGCCGACCTGCCCGGATCGGCGCGAGCTGGTCGACCGACGCGCCATTCCGCGAGACGCGTGAGGAGATCGCGCACTTTCAGGCCGCCGGGGTCCTGACCGCTGAGCTGGAGGTCGCGGGGCTGCTCGCGGTGGCGCAGGTCCGGCATGTCGCGGCCGCGGCCGTCCTGGTCGTCGCCGACAGCCTGGCCGGGTCGCGCTGGGAGCCGCCCGAGCGGTCCGACGGCATGGCGGCCGCGATCGAGACCGCCTATCGGGCGGCCATCGAGGTCCTCGATGGAGCGTGAGCCCACGGGTCAGGCGGTCGCCTCCGGGTCGGGACCGTGGATCGCGCCCGAGCCGGCGCCGGAGCGAGCCGCGGCCGCGTGGTCGGAGGACCGCTGGATGACGGCGTACCTGCGCGCGCGCGGCCTCGAGGGCCGGCTCTACCCGGACGAGCTGGTCGCGCGGCTGCCAGCCGTGTCCGACGGCCACCCACTGGCTGGAGAATGGCGGGCGCGGGCCGAGTCCGCGTCCCGGCTGCTGGGCTACCTGCGGGCCCTCGGCCGGCCGCTCGCCGTCCTCGATGCCGGCTGCGGCAACGGCTGGCTCGCGAGCCGGATCGCCGAGATCCCGGGGACGCGCGTGGTCGGCGTCGACGTGAACGACACGGAGCTCGGACAGGCGACCCGGGTCTTCGCCGGGCGTCCCGAGCTGGGCTTCGTCCGCGGGAACGTGCTCACGATGCCGCCTCCGCCGGAGCCCCTCGACGTGGTCGTGCTTGCCAGCGTCGTGCAATACGTGCCTGATGTCCCTGGCCTGCTCCGTCGCCTCGTCCCCTGGCTCGTGGTCGGCGGGGAGATCCACGTGCTCGACAGCCCGTTCTACCGGGCGGTCGACGCGGCGGCCGCCCGGGAGCGCACGCGCCGCCATTACGCCGGCCTGGGCGTGCCCGAGATGGCCGAGGTCTATCACCACCACCGGTTCGATGAGCTGGCCGCGTTCTCCCCGACCTTCCTCTACCGACCGGAGGCCTGGACCAGCCGGCTCGGGCGGAGGATCCTCGGCCGGCCCCGGTCTCCCTTCCCGTGGATCCGGATCCGCCGGGAGCGAGCCCGATGACGCTCACCGCGCCGACGTCCGTGCCGAGCGTCGCGATCGTCCACGACTATTTCACCCAGCGCGGCGGGGCGGAGAAGGTCGCGGGTCGCCTTGCGCGGATCTTCCCCGCGGCGACGGTGCACACCTCGGTGTTCGATCCCTCCGCGCTGCCCGCGCCGGTGGCGCCGGCCGCGGTCCACGCCACGCCGCTCCAGCTCCTGCGCTCGGCGGGTCTGCCGCTGCGCATGCTCTGGCCCCTCCTGCCCGCCGCCTTCGGTCGGCTCGACGTCGGTGCCTCGGACGTCGTGATCTCGAGCTCGTCGGCCTTCGCTCATCACGTCCGCCCGAACGGTGGGACCGTCCACGTCTGCTACTGCCACACGCCGCCGCGCTTCCTCTGGAAGGTCGACGAGTACTTCCACGATCTCGGTGCGCAGCGGCGCCTCCTCGCGCCCGCCCTGGCGCTCCATCGCCGCGTGGACGCGGAAGCCGCCGGGCGGGTCGACGTCTACGTCGCCAACTCTCGATTCACCGCCGAGACCATCCGACGCGCCTATGGCCGGAGCGCGCGAGTCATCTACCCGCCGGTCGACACGACGGCGTTCGCCCCGTCGCCCGAGCGATCCGGCAGGTTCCTCATCGTCGCCCGTCTGAAGCGCCACAAGCGGATCGAGCTCGCGATCGCCGCGGCGGGACGGTTGGGCGTCCCGTTGGACGTGATCGGCGACGGCCCGGAGCGAGAGCGCCTCCAGCGCATGGCGGGCCCGACCGTCCGGCTGCTCGGCTGGCAACCCGACGAGGTGGTCCGCCGGGCGATGGCGACCTGCGAGGGGTTGATCGCTCCCGGCCTCGAGGATTTCGGGTTGACGATGGCGGAGGCGCAGGCCGCCGGCCGGCCGCCCATCGCGCTGGCGGACGGGGGGGCGACCGAGATCATCCGCGACGGCGAGACCGGCTTCCTGTTCCCCGAGCAGACGCCCGAGGCCGTCGGCGAGGCGATGCGGCGAGCGATGACGACGCCGCTCGATGCCCGAGCCCTGGTGCGGTCGGCGCGGCGGTTCGACGCCGCGGCATTCGACCGAGCCATGCGCGACCTGGTCGTCGAGGTGCTCACCCGACGCGAGGACGTGCGCCAACGGCGCGAGGCGCTCACCCGGTCGCTGCCGGCCGCCGCCGCCGCGCCGCTCGCCCCGGTGCCCGCCCTGCCGATCGTGGTGTCCCGCGGAGGCCGGCTCGCACCCTCGGGTGCGGTCGGTGACGCGCGCCGCCCCGAGCGGCACGGCTAGGCTCCTGATGGGGACCCCCGGGCGGGCCCGGCTGGCCGAGGTCGCCCGTCGAGGGGCGCGACTCGCCTTCGCCGGCCTCATCGTCCTGAGCCCCTTCCGGGCGCGGATCGAGCTGGTCGCGCGGCCCAGCCCGCCGGTCTACGCCGACTACACCGACGTCCTGCTCTTCTGGAGCGACATCGCGCTGATCGCGACGCTCGCCTTGTGGCTGGTCAGCGTCGTGGCCCGGCCGCGGCGAGTGTCGCCCGGCCCGCCGTTCCTCGCCTGGCCGGTCGCCGGTCTCCTCGCCTTCGCCGCGCTCGGCGTCCCGTTCGCGGTCGATCCGGCGCTGGCCGCCGACAACGCGCTCCGCCTCGTCGCGCTCGCCTGCCTCGCGCTGTACGTCGTCAACGAGATCGACCGGCTCGAACGGCTCGTCGCCCCGGTCGCCGCCATGATCGTCGTGCAGGCGATCGTCGCGATCGGGCAGGTCGTCGGCCAGCAGTCCCTCGGTCTGTCGGCCCTCGGAGAGCACGTCCTCTCGCCGATCCTGGGCGTGAGCGTGGTGACCTCGGCCGAGGGGGTGCGTCTCCTCCGCGGCTATGGCCTCACCGATCACCCGAACATCCTGGGCGGGCTCCTTGCGTTCGGGCTCCTGATCGTCGGCGCGGGCGCCACCCGTCCGAGCCGGCGCCCGATCCTCGCGGTCGTCCTCGGTCTCGGCACGGTCGCGCTGCTGCTGACGTTCTCGAGGGCCGCCCTGCTCGCGCTCGGGGCGGGCGCGGCGGTCGCCGCCCTGATGCTCGTGCGGCGGAGGGACCGCCCGGCCGCCCGCGGATGGCTGGCCCCCGCCTTCGGGGGAGCGCTCCTCTGCGCGCTGTTCGTCGCGCCGTACCTGCCGTGGTTCGCGGCCCGGGTCGACGCCTCGGGCACGATCGCCACGGAGGCGCGCTCGATCGACGAGCGCGCCTCCCTCACGGCGGCCGCCGGCCAGGTCCTCGTCGGGCACCCCCTCCTCGGCGTCGGGGTCGGGACGCTCCCGGTCGCGATGCGGGCCGCCGATCCGGCGTTCGCCTTCGCATTCCAGCCGGCTCCCCTCGTCCTGCTCGACGTCGCCGCGGAGACCGGGGTCGGCGGCGCGCTCTGCTACCTCGCGTTGCTC
>JAPVSP010000087.1:0-2178 GCA_047519685.1 Chloroflexota bacterium | reverse complement strand
GGCGGACGAGCTCGAGCGCGGCCGCCGTCGAGAGATGGGTGAGGTGGAGCCGGGCGCCGGGGACGTCGCGACGAACGTCCTCGAGGATCGCCAGGTCCCGTGCGACCGCCGCCGCCTCGGCCGCCGGCGGCCAGCCCTTGAGCCCCAGGACGGTCGCGACGAGGCCCTCGTTCGCCTCGGCCCCGGCCGTCAGGCCCAGGTCCTCGGCGTGGTCGACGATCGGCAGCCCGAGGGAGCCGGCGTAGGCCAGCGCGTTGCGCAGGATGGCCGGCGACCGCACCGGGGATCCGTCGTCCGAGAACCCCACGACGCCCGCGTCGGCGAGCTCGCCGAGCGCCGCCAGCTGCTCGCCCGCGCGGCCCACCGTGACGGCGCCGTGCGCGAGGAGCCGCACCGGGGAGCCCGAGGCGACCGCGGCCGACCGGATCCGGGCGAGCACCGACGGCTCGTCGAGCGCGGGATCGGTGTTGGGCATCGCGCAGACCGTCGTGAAGCCGCCGTGCGCGGCCGCGGCCAGCCCGCTGGCGATCGTCTCCGCGTCCTCGAAGCCCGGCTCGCGGAGATGCGCATGGAGGTCGACGAAGCCAGGCGCGACGACGACGCCGCGATCGTCGATCGCCCCCGCGTCGCCGCCCTCGAGCCAGGTCACCGCCTCCACGACCCCGTCCCGAACGACGATCTCACCCGGCCCCTGCCGGCCCGCGGCCGGATCGACCAGCCAGGCGCGGCTCAGCTCGAGGTCGGCGACGACCGCCCCGATCGCGAGCCTCCCCGCGAGGGCCGCCGCCTCAGCCATGGCGCGCCCCCTCCCCGCCGTGGACCCCCTCCGACCCGCCGGGGCCGAGCGTCCCGGCCAGCAGGTAGAGGAGCGCCATCCGGACCGCCACGCCGTTCGTCACCTGGTCGGTGATCACGGACCGCGGGTCCGTCGCCACGTCGGGCGCGATCTCGACCCCCTCGTTCATCGGCCCCGGGTGCATGACGAGCGCGTCGGGTCGGGCGAGCGTCAAGCGCTCCTTCGTCAGCCCGTACCGGGCGGCGTACTCCCGGAGCGAGGGCAGCAGGCCGGACGACATCCGCTCGCGCTGGATCCGCAGCGCCATGACGACGTCGGCGTCGCGGAGCGCCGCGCCCGGGTCGTCCGTGACATGGAAGCGCCGGCCGGCCGCCGCCCCCGTCCGGGCCCAGGCCTCGAAACCGCGCAGGAGCGTCGACGGCCCGCAGAGCCAGAGGTCCGCGCCGGCGGCCGTCAGCGTCCAGACGTTCGAGCGCGCGACCCGCGAATGGAGGATGTCGCCGAGGATGACGACCTTCCGCCCCGCGAGGGATCCGCCGGGCAGCCGCTCCCGCATCGTGTAGAGGTCGAGCAGCGCCTGCGTCGGGTGGGCGTGCCAGCCGTCGCCGCCGTTGAGGACGCTGCCCTGGAAGTGCTCGGCCGCGAGATACGGCGCCCCGGAGACGCCGTGGCGCATGACGAGCATCTGCGCGCCGAGCGCCTGGACCGTCCGGATCGTGTCGACGAGCGACTCGCCCTTGGTCACGGATGAGCTGGAGGCGGCGATGTTCACGACGTCCGCCGACAGGTTCTTCGCGGCGACCTCGAAGCTCACCCGGGTGCGGGTGGACGCCTCGTAGAAGAGGATCGTCACGTTGCGGCCGCGGAGGGCCGGGACCTTGGCGATCGGACGGGCCAGCACCTCCTTCATGGCGTCGGTCGTCACGAGGATCCGCTCGATCTCGGGCCAGGTCAGGACGTCGACGTCGAGCAGGTGGCGATGCCGCCAGGGCACCTCGACCGCGTCGCCGGCGCGCCCGCGACCTTCGGACGGCTGGGACGGGGCGGAGGAGAGGGCCGAGCGGTCGATCCCGAGGCTCACGCGACGGCGGCTCCCAGCGGAACGCGGCGGGCGACGAGGCGGGCGCCGGGACCGGCCTCCCGAGCGGTCCGATCCCTCACCCGACCGGCTCCGGGACGGCCGACGGCAGCCGCTCGATGGTCACGGCGTCCTCGCCGTCGACCTCGGCCAGCGAGACCCGCACGATCTCCTCGCGCGAGGTCGGCACGTTCTTGCCGACGTGGTCCGCACGGATCGGCAGCTCCCGATGGCCACGGTCGACGAGGACGGCGAGGCGGATCGCCTGCGGCCGGCCGAAGTCCACGAGGGCGTCCATCGCCGC
>JAPVSP010000086.1:0-3818 GCA_047519685.1 Chloroflexota bacterium | reverse complement strand
GCGGCGACGATCGAGCCGGTGAACGTCACGCAGCCGATGACGCAGCCGAGGACGACGAAGAGCGCCGTCGAGAGGTTCTCGTCGGCCGTGCCGACCACCCGCAGGTAGTCGTCGAGCGCGACGAGCGCCGCGGCGCCGCCGCCCACCGCGTTGAACATCGAGACCAGCTGCGGCATCGCGGTCATCTTCACGGTCTGCGCCGAGTAGAGGCCGAGGCCGCCGCCGATGAGGAAGCCCAGGACGATGATGACGATCGAGACCCCCGACAGGCCCCCGGAACGGGTGACGAGGTAGGCGAGGGTCGTGACGACCGCGATCGTCATGCCGATGGCGCTCAGGCGGTTGCCGCCGCGCGCGGTCGCCGGCGAGTTCATCTGGTGCAGGCCGATGACGAACGCGGCGGCACCGATGAGCCAGGCGAAGAAGACGATGGTGTAGATCCACTCCTGCGACATCTGACCCCTCGCTCAGGCGTTGCGGGAGGCGCCCGGCGCGCCCTCGGAGCCGGCCTTCGCGGCCGCCGGCGCCTTCTTCCGGAACATCTGCAGCATCCGGTCGGTCACGACGTAGCCGCCGACCACGTTCGCGGCCCCGAAGACCATCGCGATGAAGGCGAGCAGGTAGCTGAGCGGGTCGTTCGCCGCGGCCGCGATGAGCATCGCCCCGACGAGGACGATCCCGTGGATCGAGTTGGCGCCGGACATCAGCGGGGTGTGCAGGGTGGCCGGGACCTTGCTGATGACCTCGAACCCGACGAGGATCGCCAGGGTGAAGATCGCGAGCGAGGTGAGGAGCTCGGTGCTCATGCGCTGGCACTCCCGCCGGCCGGGGGCGCCGGCTCGAGCAGCTTCCTGACGGGCTCCGCGACGACCGTCCCGCCGTTCGTGATGACCGTCGCGGCGGTCACCTCGTCCGAGAAGTCGAGGTGGAGGGCGCCGTCCTTGACCATGCCCAGGAGCAGCGCCGAGAGGTTCCGGGCGTAGAACTGCGACGCCCCCGCGGGCATGGTGGCCGGCAGGTTGTCCGGCGCGATGATGGTCACCCCGTTCTCGCTGACGACGGTCTCGCCCGCCTTCGAGAGGGCGCAGTTGCCGCCGAGCGGGCCGGCCGCCATGTCGACGATGACCGAGCCGGATCTCATCGCGCCGACCGCGTCGGCCGTCACCAGGAGTGGCGGCCTGCGGCCGGGGACCTGGGCGGTCGTGATGACGACGTCCATGCTCGCGATGACGCCGTTGAGCTCGGCCTGCTGCGCCGCCTGCTCCTCCGGCGTCAGTGCGCGGGCATAGCCCCCGGACCCGGTCGCGTCGATCGCCGTCTTGAGCGTGACGAACTGGGCGCCGAGCGACTCGGCCTGCTCCTTCGTCTCGGGGCGGACGTCGTACGCCTTGACCACCGCCCCCAGGCGGCGCGCCGTCCCGATCGCCTGCAGACCGGCGACGCCGATGCCCAGGATCAGGACGTTGGCGGGCTTCGCCGTGCCCGCGGCCGTCGTGAGGAGCGGGAAGTACCGACCGTACGCGTTGGCCGCCGCCAGGACGGCCTTGTAGCCGCCGACGTTCGCCTGCGACGACAGGGCGTCCATCGTCTGCGCGCGCGACAGCGTTCGCGGGATCGCATCGAGGCTGATGGCCGTCACCCCCCTGCCGGCGAGCGCGGCCATGAGCCCCGGGTCGAGGAGCGGCTGGAGGAGGCCGATGACGGCCTGCCCGCTGCGCAGGCGCCCGGCCTCGTCGGGCGATGGCTTCTGGACACGCAGGATGACGTCGGCCTGCCGGTAGAGCTCGTCGGCCGGGACGACCGTCGCGCCCGCCTCGGCGTAGGCGCTGTCGGGGATGAGCGAGCCGCCGCCGGCGCCGGTCTCGACGAGGATCTCGAGCCCGGCGGACGTCAGCTTGCCGAGCGCCTCGGGCACCAGGGCGACGCGCCGTTCACCGGGCGCTGTCTCCCTGGCCACGCCGACCTTCATGGGCATCACCTGTGAGCTGGGCACGGGCAGGACATCGCCCGCGGTCATGGGATACGGCGGAAGGATAGCGTGCCGCGTCGGGATGGGCCGCCGCTTTCCGGCCGGGTCGCCGCCGCCGGCCGATCGCGCCGGACCTGGGCGGCGGCACCCGTGGGCCTAGCCGTCCGGCGCCGGCTCAGGCAGCTTCAGCTCCAGCAGCCAGGGAGCGGCCAGGCGGAGGTCGACGAGCCGCTCGAGCAGCTCCAGCCGCTCACTCCCTTCCGGCGCGCGGGCGAGCCGGAGGTAGAACGGTCGGTCGCCCGGGAGGCGGAGGGTCGGGACGCCGAACACGGCATAGCCACGGCGCGCCTCCGCGCAGTCCTCGCGCATCCGGGTCCTGGCGGCGTCGAGCCGGTCCGGATCGGCGAAGGCCGCCGCGAGGGCCGCGTCGTCCCCTCCCGACCCGCGTGCCAGGCGAAGGAGCAGCTCGAGGTCGCTGATGTCCGCCTCGTCGTCGAACCGCGCGCGGTAGACCGCGGATCGGAACGCACGGACCACGTCCGGCGATGCCGTCGCCTCGAGGAAGGCGGTCGCCAGGAAGGCGGCCAGCGAGCGACGGTCGGGCCGCCCGCGGTGGTGCTCGTAGTCGAGCGGCTGATCCCAGAGCCGCCATTCGACGGCGCCCGGGTCCCGGTTGACCTGCTCCAGCCCGAACATCCGGTACGTCGGGCGGGCGATCGCCGGGCCCAGCGACTCCAGCCAGGCGACCGCGCGGTCCGAGTACGGGCAGTGGTAGTCGAAGAAGACGGTGACCTCGATCGGGGAGGCGAAGGGCGGCATGGACCCCAGCATAGGCGAGGGCGCGGCCGGCGGTCCCGACACGCGTGCCCGAGCGGCCGGCGACCTCCGTTCGCGCCGAGCCGCCCGATGTCGAGGCCGGCGGCGACGTCGCTAGGATCGCTCCTCGCCCGCCGGCTCGGTCGGTGCCGGGACGGCGGCCTCGCCCTCGGATGGCCGCTCTCCCCGAGCGGCCGCCCGGGCCGCCTGCACGGTCTCGTCGACCGCCGACTCGAGCTCGGCCTCCTCCTCGGCCACGACCCCGGCGGCTGCCGCGATCTCCGCCGCCGCGAGCTCCGCCTCCGCCTCCGCCCGTGCGAACCCAGCCTCGGTCGGGCCGGCCAGGACGATGTCCGCCTCCCCCTCGTCGACCGGCGCGCGGTCGGTGATCGTGACCCCGCCGAAGGCCGCCACCGCGTCGACGACCAGCGACGGCCCGCTGCCCGAGCCGGCCGTCTCGTCGTCGACCCCGCCGAACAGGGCGACGCGGTTGACCTCGACCCGCCAGCCCTGGGGGACGACGATCCGTGCGCCGCCGAACAGCGCGATGACCCGCAGGCGGGCGCCGGCAGGGTCCAGGGCGGCCTCCCGGAGATCGACGTCCAGGCCGCCATACCAGGCGATGGCCGTGCCGCGTCGCAGGGCGGGAGCCGTGCAATGGACCCGCCGGCCGTCGAAGATCGCCGCCGCCTCGAGCTCGTCGGAGGCCTCGTCGACCTCGGCCGGGAGCCGACTCCTGGCGATCGCGGCCGCCAGCGGCGGCGTGACGAGGGCGCCGACGACGGCGAGGCCGAGAAGCTTCCTGGTCCGACCCATCGAATGCCTCCCTGCCCGGCCGAGGCGCGGACCGGGTCCTTCGCCCGCCCGCCGCCGACGCGGCGAGGGGGCCCCGAACAGGATAGGCCGCCGAGACCCGCGTGGCCATGCCTCGTCCGGCCGGCGGGTCGGATGGCGCGGACCGGTTCCGTCCCGCCGGGCGCGGGCGCATCGGCGTCGGCCGAGGGGCGCTTCGGCACTGGCCGACCCCTCGGGC
>JAPVSP010000085.1:0-9097 GCA_047519685.1 Chloroflexota bacterium | reverse complement strand
GGTTGCGCGGGTGCCGCGGCCTCCGGCTGCGATCCGGGCGGGCCGTCGCCGTACACCCCACCCCTCGAGGTCGCTGGCATCCCGCTCTCCTGGGCCCACGACCCGGCTCATGTGACGTCGAGCCCGGCCCCCGACCGTCTGGCTGTCACCAAGGCCCTGACGGCCGTCGCGCCGGACCACCCGGAGCTTGCCGCGGCGAGGGCTGCCGGCATCCCGCTCGAGCCCTGGCAGCAGATCGTCGCCGACGCGGCGGTCGGCCGGACCCTGGTCGGCGTGGCGGGCACGCACGGCAAGAGCACGACGGCGGGCTGGCTCGTCCACCTGCTGGCCTCGGCCGGGATGGATCCGTCGGCCTTCGTCGGTGCGCTTCTCCCCTCGACGCTGACACACGGCCTCCCCGCGACCGCGCGGTGGGGGGAGGGACCGGCCTTCATCGTCGAAGCCGACGAGTACGCGGGCAACTTCGACCCGTTCCGGCCGGCGATCGCGGTCCTCACGACGGTCGAGTGGGACCACCCTGACGTGTTCGCCGATCGCGCCGCCGTCCTCGCGGCGTTCGAGCGGTGGCTGCGGGCCGCGGCAGGCGGATGGCTGGGTACCGGGGAGGCTCCGACGCTCGTCGCGAACGTCGCGGATCCGGGGGTGGCGGAGCTCGTCGGGCGGCTGGCCGACGTCCCGTTCCGGGTCCTGGCGGTGGCCCTCGTCGACCAGCCCCCCCAGCGGCTCCCGGGCTACCTGCGCGGCATCGCCGACCGCTATGCGACCTCGGCCGGCCCGGCCCGCGCGCTCCTCGGCCGGATCACGGGAGCCGATCCGGCCGGCACGTCGCTCGAGCTGCGCGGCCTGGACCCGCTCGCCGGAGCGACCCCGGTGCGGCTGGCGACTGCAGGCCGGCACAACGCGGCCGACGCGCTCGTCGTCGCCGGCGCCGCGTCGGCGCTGGGGATCCCTCCCCGGGCCATCGCGGCGGGGCTGCCAGGGTTCGGCGGCGTGGGTCGGCGGCTCGAGCGGAAAGGGGAGGCCCGCGGCGTGGTCGTGTACGACGACTACGGCCATCACCCCACCGCGATCCGGGAGACGATCCTCGCGGTGCGACAGCGCGAGCCCGGGCGGCGGGTCTGGGCCGTGTACGAGCCGCTGACCTACCATCGGACGGCCGCCCTCCTCGAGGACTTCGCCGTCGCGCTCTCGACGGCCGACGCCGTCGCCATCGCCGACATCTGGGCCGCCCGAGACCCCGACACGACGATCGCGTCGGCGGCGGGTCTCGCGGTCGCGGTCGCCCGACACCGGCCGGACATCCCGGTCACCGCCCCGGGACCGATCGAGGCGACGGCGCGCTGGCTCGCCGGCGAGGTCCGGACCGGCGACGTCGTGCTGGTGATGGGCGGCGGGAAGAGCTACCGGATCGGGGAGCTGCTGCTGGAAGCCCTCGCCGCATGACGATCGACCACGCCCGAGCCGGCGATCTGCTCGACGCCTTCGTTGCGGCGTGGACGACGTTCGACGGCGATGAGTGGAGCGACCTGTTCACCGATGAGGTGGAGTACCACCCTGGTCCCTTCTCGGCGCCGCTCCTCGGGCGGGCCGCGGTCCGGGCATACTTGCTCCAGGCGTCCCAGGACGGCGATCAGGTTGAGATCACGATCGAGCGGCACTGGGTGGTCCCGCCGACCATCCTGGCGGCGTTCCACGCGAGCCATGTGCGACGGGCGGATCGGGCGCGCGTGCGCGTCGCCGGCTTCCTCACGGCCGAGGTCGCCGACGACGGCCGGATCGCCCGATACCGCGAGTGGACCGAGCGGCGCGCGATGCCGTCGGCGGAGTAGGGAGGAGGTCAGGTGGCGGGAGAGGTCTCGTTCGACGTCGTGAGCGACTTCGACCCGCAGGAGCTGCGGAATGCGCTCGACCAGGTCCGTCGAGAGATCATCCAGCGATACGACTTCAAGGGCGCCACGGTCGAGCTGACCCAGGCGAAGGACGAGCTCGTGCTGCTGACGGACGATGAGTTCCGAGCCAAGTCCGTGCGCGACCTGATCGAGTCGAAGGCGGTCCGGCGGAGCCTCTCGCTGAAGATCTTCGACTGGGGGGCGATCGAGCCGGCCGCCGGAGGCAGGGTCCGCCAGCGGATCGGCCTCCGACGTGGCCTCAACGAGGAGCTGGCGAAGCGGATCTCGAAGCTCATCAGGGACGAGTTCCCGAAGGTGCGGCCGCAGATCCAGGGGGACGCGGTCCGCGTCTCCGGGAAGAGCAAGGACGAGCTGCAGCGGGTGATCGGCCGGCTCCGCGAGCTGGACGAGCCCGTCCCGCTCCAGTTCGAGAACTATCGCTGAGGGTGTCCGAACGATGATGCCGGGTGCGCGGTACGCGCGGTTGATCATGCTGGCGCTGGTCGTGGTCGTCGTCCTCGGCCTGCTCGTCAGCTCGCTCCGTCTTGTGTTCTGAACCGATGACGGACGAGATCGAGCGTCGCCAGATGGCCGACGAGACCGACGAGCGGGCCGACGGGGCGGTCGAGATGAGCGGGGAGCCGTTCGGCGCGCTGGACGAGGCCGAGGAGATCCTCGATGCGGCGGGGCCCGAGGCGTCCGAGGCGCCGGTCGAGGCGGAGGCACCCGAGCCGGCACCCGAACCCGAGGCGCCCGAGACCACCGAGGCGTCCGCCGAACCAGAGCTCGAGCCGACACCCGAGCCCAAGGCGCCCGAGGCGCCCGTCGAGGCGGAGGCACCCGAGCCGGCATCCGAGCCCGAGGCGCCGGTCGAGGCGGAGGCACCCGAGCCGGCACCCGAGCCGGCACCCGAGCCGGCACCCGAACCCGAGCCACCCACCGTCGCCGCCCATGTCGCGGGCGTGCTCCACGCGGCCGGCGTCCGCTGGGCGTTCACGGTCCCGGGCGAGAGCTTCCTGGGGCTGCTCGAGGCGCTTGGGGAGGCGGGCATCCACGTCGTGGGGACCCGACAGGAGGGTGGGGCTGGCTTCATGGCCGAGGCCATCGGGCAGCTGACCGGCCGACCGGCCGTCGCGCTCGCGACCCGCGCCGTCGGGGGAGCGAACCTGTCGATCGCGGTCCACACCGCCCGCCAGGACTCGACGCCGCTCGTCGCCGTCCTCGGCCAGGTCGAACGGGCTGTCCGCGGCCGCGAGGCCTTCCAGGAAGTCGACCTCGTCGCGACCGTCGGCGGTTTCGCCAAGTGGGCGGTCGAGCCGCACGCGGCCGCCGACGTCCCGCGCCTCGTCGGCGATGCGCTCGTGCGCGCCCTCGCGGGCCGGCCGGGCCCCGTCGTGCTGTCGTTCCCCGAGGACCTGCTCGAGGAGCCGGTCCCACCTGCGGCGAGTCGCCATCCGGCATTCGCGCGACCGCTGGCGCCACATCCCGACCCCGATGACGTCGCGGCGGTCCTGCGGCTGCTGGCCAGGGCCGAGCGACCCGTCATCCTGGCGGGCGCCGGGGTCCTTCGCGCCCGCTGCTCGAACGATCTCGTCCGTTTCGCCGAGCTCCTCCGCGTCCCGGTCATCGGAGCCTGGCGCCGCCCCGACGTCATGTCGAACGACCACCCGCTCTATCTCGGGATGTCCGGCCACGGCGCTCCATCGACCGTGCGCGACCGGCTCGAGGAGGCGGACGCCCTCCTCGTCCTCGGGTCTCGTCTCAGCGAGATCACCTCGTTCGGCTATCGAGTGCCCCGTGACGGACTGCGCTGGGCGCACGTCGATCTCGAGCCGCGCGCCTCGACGAGCGGGCTCCGGCGGCCCGACCTGGCGCTCTCCTCGGACGTCCGGTCGTTCCTGCGCGCATCACTCGAGCGACTGCGAGGCGCCGCGCTCGACGCGACGACGACGGATGCGCGCACCGTCAACAACCTCGCCGATCGGGCGGCCTGGGAGGCGGCCTCGGACGTCAGGGGAACCTGGGACGGGCCCGGCGTGCATCCTGGCAACGTCGTCGCGACGCTCCGGCGGGTCCTGCCCGACGAGGCGATCCTGACGACCGATGCCGGCAACTTCGCCGGCTGGCTCGCCCGGGGTTATCGGTTCCGCCGTCCCGGCACATTCATCGGCCCCACCTCGGGCGCCATGGGCTACGGCCTGCCGGCGGCGATCGCGGCCGCGTTCGTCCACCGGGACCGGCCCGTCGTCGCGTGGACCGGCGACGGCGGGTTCGCGATGACGATGGCCGAGTTGGAGACGGCGGTCCGCGAGCGGCTGCGCCTCGTCGCGGTCGTCCTGGACAACGAGCGCTACGGGATGATCCGGATGCACCAGGATCGCCGAGGCGGTGTGGCGGCGGCGACCGATCTCGGCCCCGTCGACTTCGCCACCGTGGCCCGCGGGCTCGGTGCCACCGGGTGGTCCGTCGATCGAGACGAGGACGTGGAGGCCGCCCTCCGTGAGGCGCTCGCGTCCGATCGTCCGGCGGTCGTCCACATGCGTCTCGATCGGCGCTGGGTCTCGGTCGACGACCATCCCTGACTCGTCGAGCCCCATGAGCGCGACGTTCGGGGAGTGGAGCGCCTGCCCGGGCTGTGGCCTCGGGTCGCCGCCGGGCGCTCTGGCGGGCCCGCGCAGGAATGCATCGATGGCGTGCTGGCAGCTGTACGGCGAGGTGCTCGGGTACGAGGCTGAGCACCTGTCGGAGCTCGGCCGGTTCCACCAGCTGATGGTCGATGCGTATGGCGCGCAGCACGCCGGCGGGCCGACGCCACGCATCGCGACCGCGTTCGGGCTCATCGGTCTCCACCTGGCGCTGGAGGAGGGGATGAGCGGCATCGAGATCCGGGCGGCGCACCAGCACCTTGCCCGACACTTCGCGGAGTGGCCCGCGTTCGCCCGGCCGACACGGCCGGCTACGCTCACCGTCTCCGATGTCGCCGCGGCGGGCTCGCCCGAGGCGCACGCGGATCTCGTCCAGCGCTGGGCACGCTCGGTATGGTCGAGCTGGGACGCGGCGCATGAGCGGGTCGCGACCCTGGTCGCCGAACGGCTGCCGGCCGACGTCCGAGGCCGGCTCGGCGTGCCGGACGCCAGGTGACCGGGACGACCCGCTCGCCCGAGCGAGCTGCCGCCCTCCGAGCGGCCTGGGCGCGTCGGCTCGACGCGCGGCCGGTCAGAGCCCGAGCGTGCGCTTGAGGAGTGCGGCGTCGGTCGCTCCGACGCCCATCTGGATACGGTCGCCGCTCATGCCGACCGGCACCGCGATCCGCAGGTCGACGCCGGCGTTGGCCAGCTTGCGCAGGAGCTCAGCGCCGGTCCCGGGTCGGTCCTCGAGCTCGACGACGGCCATCTCGATCGGGGTCGCGCTGAAGCCCGCGTCGGCGATCGCGGCGCGGAGGCCCGCCTCGTCATCCGAGCCGAGCGCGATCAGCCCGGTCGTCCCGTCGGAGAGCCCGTAGGCCGGCGCGACGTTGACGCCGCGCGCGGCGGCGGCCTCGAACAGCCGCGCGGCGATGCCGGGTCGATCGGCCGTCGAGATCAGGTAGGCGTTCATCGGTCCCTCCTCCTCGGTCACCCCTGGCAGCCGCCCGACCGAGCCGGACCACCGTACCGCAAGCTACGGCCTCCGGGAACCCCCTAGGCGAGCGCGGTGTCCGCGATCCATCCCGGGCTCGATGAGGGCCGCCGGGGCCTCGGCCTTACGGAGCGCCGCTCGACGGGACCGGGAAGCGGTCGACGATACGGGCGAGCTCGCTCCCGCCGAGCGGACCAGGCGATGCCTCGAGGAGCCGCCCGGACGGGTCCGCCGCGAGCGTGCCGTAGGCGTCCATCTTCAACGTCCGGAAGATGACGGCGTCCCAGTCGAAAACGAGCGGGACGTGGATGCCAAGCTTCGCGAACAAGTCCTTGGTCCAGCCGGGAGTGGGCTCGCCGCCGCTGACGACCACGACGTTCAGGCGAGCCAGGAGCGGGGCGACATCCCTGGCGAACGTCTCGAGGTCGGTCGTCGGGCAGTTGCTGCTGTTGCTGCACGTGCCGCCGGGCCAGAACCAGATGATCGTGGGCTTGCCGACGAGCGTCGCGCTCTCGAGCCGTCCTCCAGCGAGCAGCGGTCCGCTCCAGGCCGGAAGCTCGTCTCCGACCGAGAGGCCTGTGACCGGCTCGGGTGCGCCGGGGGACAGCGGCGCCACGGACGGCTCGAGTGAGGGGCTCGGGGTCGGCGCGGGCGAGGGAAGCGACGTCCCGGCCGAGAGCGCCCCCAGCAGCGCGTCGAGGTCGGCGCGTCCCACGACTCCCAGGTAGACCCCCGCGACATTCCCATCGGACCCGATGAGGACGAGCGTCGGGAACCCCTCGAGTCCCCAGGCCTTGACGATCGTGTCGCCAGTGCCGTCTACGACGGGCACACCGGGCGGGTGTTCGTGGACATAGCCGACGACGGTCCCGAGCGAGTCGGAGACGCCGACGAACACGCCGTCCACCGAAGGATGTCTGACGGCGGCCGCGGCGACGTCGCCGTACATCGAGTCCGTGCACGGTGGACACCAGGGCGCGAAGAGGTACAGGGCGGCCGGGAGCCGCATCGTCGAGGTGTCGAACGACTGCCCGTCGAGCGAGCGACCAGTCCAGCGCGGCGGGGGCTGGCCGACCCGGAGGACGGAGCTGGCCGGTGGGCTCGCCGCGTCGAAGGCACCGGGCGGGCCCGACCAGGAGAAGAGCGCCGGGTCGGTCGGGGCCGCGAACGTGATGGAGGTCACCTCCATGCCCGCGCCCGCCGTCCAGTTCGGGGTACCCTCGCCGGCCTCGATCTTGAGGATCAGATGGGTCGAGCGGTCGAGCCAGAACTGCATGTTCGTGTCGGAACAGATCAGGTGGTCGGTCGAACGGCCGGCGACGACGGCGTCGTCGAGTGGTTGCGGGCTCGCGCAGGCCAGGCGGTAGAACACCGGTCCGGTGCCGGCCTTGTTCGTCATCCAGGTGAACTCGCCCTGGAACGGGAAGGGCGGGACGCCCCCGCCGGCGGTCGCGACGGTTCCCGAGGCCCAGAGCCGGCCCTGAGCGTCGTAGTGGCCGAAACGCGTGCCGTCGTAGAGGTCGTAGTCACTGTCGCTCACGCCGGTGGACGTGTCGATCCGCCAGGTCCCGGCGCCGTCGGACGACAGGCGATGCTCGATCCCCTGCGCGTCCGTGAACGTCGCGACGAAGGCGGGCGGGTGATCGTAGGCGGCCTGGGAGAGCCTGACCAGCTCCGATGGGGAGGGCCGCTGCTCGAGCAGGCTCGCGATGAGGGCGGCGCCGATCGCCAGGGCGAGCAGGAGCCCGATCACGGCCGCGAGGTAGGCGAGCCGGAGGGCCTGGGCGCCGACGGGCGGCCGCTCGAGCCCGAGGACGCGTCGGACACGCCGGCCGATGCCGACCGGCCGATCCGGCCGGAACCCGAGGTCGCCGGCGAGCTCCTCGAACAGGCGGGTCGCGAACGTCGGGTCGGGGTCCAACGGCGCGTCGAGCGTCCCGAAGGCGCGGTAGAGGCGGTCGTCAATCATCGCCCGCCTCCTCGTAGGCGGCCCGGAGCGCCTCGCGTGCCCGCGTCATCAGCGACTCGGTGGCCGACTCGGATCGGCCGACCTGGCGGGCGATCTCCTTGACCGGGAGGCCGTCCGCGTAGTGGAGGACGAGCACGGCCCGCTGGATCGCCGGCAGGCGCGCGAGCGCACGGACGAGCGCCTCACGCTCGTCCGACTCCCGCCAGGTCGCCTGCTCGCGGTCGAGCGCGATCTCGCGCACGACGAGCCGGAGCCGTCGATGCTCGTCGCGGTCCTGGGCGCGGAAGTGGTCGATGAGCTTGTGGCGGGCGATCCCGACCAGCCAGGTGATCGGCTCCGAACGGCCGTCGTAGGTGCGATGGGCGCGGACCGCCTCGGTGAACGCGAGCTGCGTCAGGTCCTCGGCCAGCGTCGGATCGCGGCCGCAGCGGTTGAACAGGTAGCCGTAGACGATGGGCAGCGCCGCTTCGTAGAAGGCTCGGAAGCCGGCCTCGGAGAGGAAGACCGATCCGAGCTCGGCGACCCGCTCGAGCTCTGGCCGCGCGACCGTCGCCTGCGGCTCGGTCACCGCCCGCCTCCGATCGCCGGCCCTTCCGCCGGCCTACCGGCCACGATACTCACCGTCGTGCCCCGGTCAAGCTCGCGATCGGGGTCGTCAGCGCCGCCAACGCGGCGCGTAGTACGCGACGCCGCTGGCGAGCGCGAGCTGGGTCGCCTTGGCGGAGCCGTCGACGCGGATCTTGTAGATGCCCTGCCCGGCGAGCGACAGCGGGGCGGCGTCGAAGGCGAGCCAGAGCCCGTCCGGCGACCAGTCCGGCCGGCCGAGCTGGCAGACGTTGGCGTTCTTGTTCGTCGTGACCTGTGTGGCGGCGCCGCCGGCCGAGGTCGTCACGAAGATGTCGTTCCGGATGCAGCCCTTGGTCGAGGTCGTCTGCACGAAGGCGATCCGGTCGTCGCCCGGCAGCGGCGAGAAGGCCGGGTCGAGCTGCTGGGAGGCTCCGCCGGCGATCGACACCCGGACATCGCCGCTGACCGCGGTCGAGCCGCGGACACCGAGATCGGCGACGAAGACGCCGAAGAGCGTGGACGCCGCCGGATCGAACCGGCGCGAGTAGACCACGCGACGTCCATCGGACGCCCATTTGAGGAAGGGCGTGTGCTCGTAGTAGGCGACGAGCCCACCGGTCTCGCCCTGCCCGGCGACCGGGGTCATCGGCAGCGAGCTCGCGAGACGGAGACCGCACACCGCAGTCCCGCAGGCGCCCGTCAGGTCGCCCACCCACACGCCCTGGTCGAGCAACTGGCCCGCCGTGTCGTAGTGCTGGGCGACGAACGCGACACGTCCGTCGTCGAGCGACCAGGCGGCGTCGCCGAGCCGGTAGCCGGCCCCGAGGCCGGCGAGCACCGTCGGGTCGCCGCAGGCTTCGTCTCGAGAGACGAGCTGGACGATCGGATAGGACCGCAGGGCGAGGGCCTCGGTGTAGGCGGGGAACTGGCCACCCGTCGGCTCGACGCGCAGGACGCGCCGGGGCGAGCCAAGGTCCGTCCGATCGCCGGAGCAGCCGACGGCGCTCAGACCGGAGCCGTCCGGAGCGACCGCGTAGGTGTCGGCCGGGGTGGT
>JAPVSP010000084.1:0-2078 GCA_047519685.1 Chloroflexota bacterium | reverse complement strand
ATCCGGACCGGCGGTGGCGTCGATCGGTCGCCGAGAGTACCCGGGGCGATGGGACCCCGGGGTCATCGACGCCCCGGGTATCGGGTGGGAGCCTCACCGCACCACACCGGACGGGGCCCGGACACATCGAAGGCGGCCGGCGGCACTCCCTCCTCCGCCCGGCGGCCGCCCACCACACGAAGCGGCGCCTCCCTCCTCGGCGCCGCTTCGTGGCGCGACGGGGATACGATCGGGGCATGCCTTCGGAGCCCGGCGCGCTCGTCTCCCTCCTCAGCGACTTCGGCGACCGCGACCCATGGGCGGCGATCTGCCGCGGCGTGATCCTCGGGATCGCGCCCGGGGCGCGCCTGCTGGACATCTCGCACTCGGTCGCGAAGTACGCGGTCCGCGAGGGCGCCTACCTGCTGTGGTGCGCGCTGCCGTATCTGCCCATCGGCATCCACGTCGGGGTCGTGGATCCCGGCGTGGGCACCGCACGTCGCCCGATCGGGCTTCGCGTGGCCCGGGGCGACGTCCTCATCGGCCCCGACAACGGCCTGCTCCGGCCCGCGGCGGAGCGTCTCGGGGGGATCGTCGAGGCCCGACTGCTGGACAACGCGGCACTGTGGCTGCCCGGGGTCTCGCCCAGCTTCCACGGACGCGACGTCTTCGCCCCCGTCGCCGCGCACCTGGCCGCCGGGGACTCGTTCGCCTCGGTCGGCCCGCTCGTCGACGCCGCCACCCTCGTGCCCCTCGCCTTCGCCCAGCCATCGGTCGAGGAGGGCCGGGTGGCGAGCTCCGTCGTCTACGTCGACACGTTCGGGAACGTCAAGCTCGGGATCGGTCGGCCCGAGGTCGCGGCGGCCTTCGGCGAGCGACCGAGCGGCCGGCTGGAGGTCCTCGCCGGCGGTTCGGCCCCCATCGAGATCGCCTGGCGCACCACGTTCGGCGAGGTGGACCCGGGGGAGCCTGTCCTCTACCTCGACTCCTTCGACCGAGTGTGCCTCGCCGTGAACCAGGGGAGCGCGGCCGAGCGGTTCAGGCTGGTGGAGGATGTGCCGGTGGTGCTGCGCCGGGCGGTCGAGAACGACCGATAGCACTGGCGCGAGGGGCGCATCGGAGCGGCGTTCCCCTCTCGGCCGCCCTGGTCGGCGCGCTACACTCCCAGCGTCCCACGCACGAGGGGAGGCGAACACCATGCGCATCACGACCCGCCTCGCGGGCCTGGCCGTCGTCGCGGCCCTCGCGGTCGCGGCGTGCAGCACGGGGGCCACGGCGTCCCCGTCACCGTCGCCCAGCCCGGCCGCGAGCGCCGGGGCGAGCGCGGCGGCAAGCCCGTCGCCGAGCCCGAGCCCGGACGCCTGTGCGACCGCGAACCTGCAGACCGTCACGGCCGGCAAGCTGACCATCGGCACCGACAACCCGGCCTACCCGCCGTACTTCGCGCCCCCGAGTTCGGGCGCGGTGACGTCGCCGTGGGACCCGAGCCAGGGCGACCCGAACAGCGGCAGGGGCTTCGAGAGCGCGACCGCCTACGACATCGCCGGGAAGCTCGGCTTCACGAAGGACAAGGTCACCTGGATCCCCATCAAGTTCGACAACTCGTATGCGCCGGGACCCAAGACCTTCGACTTCGACATCAACCAGGTCTCGTACCTCGCGGAGCGCGCCGCCACCGCCGACCTCTCCGACGGCTACTACGAGGTCAACCAGGCGCTCGTCGCCCTGAAGGGCACGCCGATCGCGTCAGCCAAGAGCATCGCCGACCTGCAGGCCTACCAGCTCGGCGCGCAGGCTGGCACGACCTCCTACAAGATGATCACCGACACCGTGAAGCCGACCAAGCAGGCCCGCGTCTACGACTCCAACGATGGCGCGATCCAGGCGCTGAAGGTCAAGCAGATCGACGGGATCGTCGTGGACCTGCCGACGGCGGACTTCATCACGAGCGTCCAGCTCGACGGCTCGGTCATCGTCGGGCAGTTCAAGGCCGCGACCCAGGAGCACTTCAGCGTCGTCCTGGCCAAGGGCAGCCCCCTGACCCCGTGCGTCAACCAGGCGATCGCCGGGCTCAAGGCCGACGGGACGCTCGACACGCT
>JAPVSP010000083.1:0-2363 GCA_047519685.1 Chloroflexota bacterium | reverse complement strand
GGTGCCACCGGGCCCATACCGCCCAGGGCCAGTTCCTCCTCGCCGCGACGAGCGAGGAGGCCCTCTGCCTGTCGTGCCACGGGGCCACGGGCACCGGAGCGACGGCGAACGTCCAGACAGGCCTCCAGTATGTCCCGAGCAACGTGGTCGGTAGCGCCCCTATCACGAACGCGTATGGGACCCGCTCGGGCACCATCCTCGGCGCCCTGCGCGACGGAGGCTTCTCGCAGGCCGCGATCGACAGCTCGAGTCCGATGCGGCTCACCTACCAGCGCGGCTGGGAGGACGGCCCCTTCAACACGATCGCGGCTCTCTCGGAGCGGCCCAAGGTCGGCGTCCGGACCTCGTCCGGTGCTCCGGCCCCGACGGCCGTGAAGTCCGCCCATCTCGATCTCACCCTCGCCGCAGGCAACGGCATCGCCGACCTCGGCATCGCGTGGGGCAAGGGCACGACCGGCAGCGGCGTGGCCTACGAGCTGACCTGCACCGACTGCCACAACCCGCACGGGAACGGCAACTACCGCATCCTCAACCCGGTCCCGGGCGCGGACGCGGTCGCGGCCACCGTGGCGGTCCCGATCGCCAACTCGTACGCGAACGCCGACACGATCGTCACGACCGGCCAGCACGGCCTCGTCGTCGGCGACACGGTCACGATCGCGGGCGAGAGCGACACATCGCTCAACGCCTCCTGGGTCGTGACCAAGGTCGTGAACGGCTTCACGTTCCAGGTGGCCTCGACGATCTCCGGAACGCCGGCCCTCTCGGTCGACGGCTCCGGCGGGACGGTCACGCGGGTCGGCGAGACGGTCACCGACAGCCCGCCCAATCCGGACGGCGTCTCCGACCCGACCCAGTACCCGACCAAGAACTACACCGTCATCCAGACGAAGGGCAGCGAGGGCGTCAACGGCACGTACCTGCTGTACGCGCGCGACGTCCTCAACGCGGCGGCTGGCGGGGGCGTCGCCGCGAACCAGGCGGCCGTGTCGATCGCATCGACGACGAGCAGCTCCTCGGGCGGCTACGCGACCACGTCCACGAACCACGGGCTCGCTGTCGGCGATCGGGTCACCATCGCCGGAAGCGCCGCGGTCGCGGACGGGACGTACACCGTCTCGAGCGTCTCGGTCAGCGGCGTGTTCTACCTCAACCGCTTCTCGCTCGCGGGCGTCAGCTTCCCGACCAACGCGAGCCCGGGTGGGACCGTCGTCCGCATCGGGCTCTCCGGCGACTACACGGCGACGGGCGGCGATTACTTCCACCGGACCGTCCCGTGGAACCCGGCGATCAACAACCCGAACTGCGTCGCGACGACGTCGGCGGGGAGTGACAACCCTGCGAACCAGGCGTACTGCGGCGCAGCCAACGACGCGCCCAACGGTCGACCCGCGACCATCACATCCGGCGCGCTCGCCGGCTATGTGGCCTTCAATGACCAGATCACCGCGTGGTGCAGCGGCTGCCACACCCGCTACTACTCGGGCACGAACCCGCAGTCGGGAACGCTCGGACCATCTTCGGACCTTGCCTCGCCGATCGCGTCCGTGAACGCCACGAACGGCCTTGTCACGGCAGCCAACACGGACAGTCGCGGCTACACGTCCCTGTACCCAGAGCCGTCCTACGGTGACCGGGTGACCTTCTCGGGCGTGACGACCAACACCGTGCTGAACACCGGCACGTGGTTCGTGGTCGCCACCGGTGGATCGGGCACCTCGGCGTGGTTCCAGGTCTCCAGCTCGTTCGGCGGGGCCGTCCAGGCCCTGACCGCGGGAGCGGAGACGGGCACGGTGACGCGCACCGTGCAGTCCTCCGCGTCGAGCTGGTGGTACCCGCGCAACGACGCCACCTTCAAGTACCAGCACCAGACCACCACGAACCGGGCCTGCACCACGTGCCACGTGGCGCACGGCTCGAATGCAGCCATGACCGGTCCGAACGCCCTCGCCGAGACCTACCCGGATGGCACCTCGACGTCGACGAGCAGCCGGCTCCTCAAGATCGACAACCGTGGCACCTGCCAGGCCTGCCACGACCCGACGGGCACGTCGACTGCCGGCCAACTGCTGCCGGCCAGCGCGAGCCCGGCGGTCCCCTGATCCAGGCCGGATACGGTGGCCGCCGCCTCGCGGCGGCCACCGACGAACACGCAGTGAGGATCGGATGAAGCGAACGCGGGCGATCCTCGGTCCGTTCGGTCGAGTCCGCGCGTGGGCCGACCGCTCTTCCGTCCCGATGCTCGCGGCACCGGCGATCGCCGGTGCCTGGCTGTTCCTTGCCGCACTCCCGGTCCTGGCGGACGGTGGACCCCATATCGCCGCGGTGAACAGCGGCACGTCGACCCTGACGGCCGACAGCTG
>JAPVSP010000082.1:0-2409 GCA_047519685.1 Chloroflexota bacterium | reverse complement strand
GCTCCTACACGATCTCCTCGCCCGGCGACTGCTACGTCTACTCCTGGAACAACTCCACCTATCGTCCGTGGCTCACGGGCGCCGGGTCCTACAGCTATGCGGCACCGTCCCCGTCGCCGTCGCCGTCGCCGTCGCCGTCGCCGTCGCCGTCCCCGTCCCCGTCCCCCTCGCCGACCCCGACTGCCTCGCCGACCCCGACCCCGATCCCCGGGTCGGGTCCGACCCTCGGCGCCAGTTGGAACGGACAGTCGCAGGGTGGACTGGCACCGCCCGACCCGACCGGTGCGATCGGGCCTTCGAGCTATCTCCAGCTGATCAACCTGCGCTACGGGCTGTACCAGCGGGACGGCACCCTCATCGATGGTGGGGACCTGGGCGCCCTCACCGGCCTGCCCGTGAGCGAGCTGTCGGATCCCCAGGTCGTCTGGGACCCGAGCGCCCAGCGGTTCTACTACCTCGTCCTCGACGTGAACCGCTTCTCGTTCGCGTTCGGCTACAGCACCTCGGCCGCTCCCCGGTCTTCGGCCGACTTCTGCCGCTACATCCTCGATTATGGCTACGGCAGCACGCTGACCCTGCCCGACTACCCGAAGATGGCGGTCACGAACGATTTCGTGCTGATTGGCGCAAACACCTTCTTCTTCCTGTCGGTCTACAACGGCTCGGATCTCGACTGGATCCACAAGCCGACGTCGAGCACCTGCCCGGCCTCGCTCGCCGGTGGCAAGTTCTCGTCCCTCCGCAACGTCGACGGCTCACTGACGTCCACGCCTGAGCCGGCGGTCAACGCCGACCCGAGCGCGGTCGGCTGGGTCGTGGGCTCGGCCGACGTCGGCACCGGTAGCGCCAGCTTCCTGAGCGTGTTCCAGGTCACGAAGGACGCCAATGGCGATCCGGTCCTCGGTCCGCCGACCGCCATCCCCGTGGCGCCCTACTCGGTCCCCGCGAGCGCGCCCCAACCGGGCACGACGGCGACCCTCGACACGCTCGACACGCGCCTCGAGCATGCGGTCGCCGGCTTCGATCCGGGGATCGGCGCGACCGCGATCTGGACCGCGCACGCCGTGTTCGGTGGGGCGGGGTCCGAGGTGCGCTGGTATGAGATCGGAACGGCGGGGACGCCCTCGCTCGCCCAGTCCGGCGCCGTCACTTCGCCGGACCTCTTCGTCTGGAACGCCGCGGTCTCGCCTGACCGGGCCAACGACGGCCAGGGCAACGCCGCGTACGGCGGCGACATGGTCGTCGGCTTCAACACCTCCTCCCCGACGGCGTACCCGGCCATCCAGATGGTCTCCAAACGTGGCGCGGACCCGCAGTCAGCATTCGTGCTCGTCCGACAGTCCCTCGGGGCGAACGTCGACTACTCCTGCGGGCCGGTCTGTCGATGGGGCGACTACTCGGGAGCGACCCCCGACCCGCTCATCTCGGCCGGCGGCCAGGTCTGGCTGTCCGGCGAGTGGAACAACCCTGCTACGGACGGCAGCGCGACCGTCTGGCAGACCTGGAACTGGGCGGCGCAGCCCTAGTTCGGGCGCCGAGGCCGGATCCCGGACCGGTGCACGGTCGAGCGTCGACACTTTAGGCCGTCGGCTCGGCCGAGGTCACCTCTGTCGCCGGCTCGGTGGCCCCCGTCGCGGCCGTCTTGGGGCCAGGCGCCTCCGGCGCGTCCGAACCGCGCCCGCGCATCGCCCAGGCCGGGAGCGGGACCCGGTCGAGCCATGGGTCCAGCAGCCGACCGGCCGTCTCGCGGAGCGACGGCAGGGCCCCGAGCAGGATCGCCTGGGTCGGGAAGTAGAGGACCGGCGCCCCCAGCGTGGCGCCGACCGCCACGGCGGCCCGCCACCCGAGCCGCGCGCCGAGGACGACCACCAGCCCGGCGACCGGCAGCCGGAACGACAGCGGCAGGTAGTAGGGGAAGGTCGGGACCGCGTCGGCCGCATGGATGAAGAGCAGCCCCAGCCAGGCGATCCACTGGCCGGGCGAGATGGCGAACGAGACGGCCGAGACGACGGCCGTCGCGAGCGCCACGATCCCCATCGCTCGCCACTCGCGCCGGACGACGAACCAGAGCAGGCCGATCGCCGGCGTGATCTTCGTCAGCAGGACGAAGGCCCAGGCGCCGGGCCGTCGGAAGCCGGCCGCGACGGCGGCGGCGATGAAGATGTTGACGTTGCCGGCGTTGACCTCCGAGACCGCCGGGCCCCAGAGCAGGACCGGGAGCGTCAACGGGCCCGCCAGCCAGACGATGCAGGCGAGGGCAGCGGCGCGCCACAGCGCGACGAGCACGTCGAACGGGAGGGCCCGTAGCAGCGCGATGACCTGGGCGAAGGCCGGCGCGTACTGGAACGAGCTTGCGCCACCCACGACCCAGTTGCCGTACAGGTCGTCGAGGTTGATGTGGTAGTAGAT
>JAPVSP010000081.1:0-6488 GCA_047519685.1 Chloroflexota bacterium | reverse complement strand
CGGATGCCCGATCCGGCTCGGCGCCGGGTCGGCTCCGCCATCGATGGCTGCCGGGGACCGCCGCCGCGATCGTCGCGGCGAGCCTCCTCGCGCCGGCGGCCGTGAGCCTGCCACGCCGCTGGCAGCTCGTCGACTCCAGCCACGACGCCGCCGGTCGGACCTGGCTCGAGGCGGCGCTCAGGGCGCTCGCCCCCGACGCGGTGGTGGTGAGCTGGTGGAGCTACTCGACGCCGCTATGGTACGCACAGCTGATCGAGGGCCGACGACGCGACGTGTGGGTCGTGGACGATCGGACCCGGCTCGACGAAGGACTCGGAGACATCTTCTCGGTGATCGACTCGAACCTCGGGCGACGGCCCGTCTACGCCATCCGGATCGACGACCGCGAGCTCGCGCGGATCGCCGCCCGCTACGACGTCACCGTCGTCGAGCTGCCCGCCGGCCAGGGGCTGGTACGCATCGACGATCTGCGAGATCCCTCGGCGTGACCGAGACGGTCCGGGGCCCTGAGGCCGTCGGAGGTCCCGAGCCCGCCGGGGGCCCTGGGCTCGCCGCGGGCGGCCGGGCCCGCGTCGCCCGCCTCACGTACTTCTTCCCGGCGCACAACGAGGAGGCGAACCTCGAGGGTCTGGTCGAGGAGGCGCTCGGGGCGCTCCCGTCGCTCGCGAGCTCCTTCGAGGTCGTGATCGTCGACGACGGCTCTCGCGACGGGACCCCGGCGATCGCCGACCGGCTCGCGGCGGCCCATCCGGGCGTGGTCCGCGCCATCCACCACGGCACGAACCTGGGCTACGGCGCGGCGCTACGCTCGGGCTTCCGCGCCTCGCGTCACGATCTGGTCGCCTTCACCGACGGCGACCGGCAGTTCCGCGTCGCCGACCTCGGCCGCCTGCTCGAGCGGATGGCGGCGCCCGACGCGCCGGACGTCGTCGTCGGCTACCGCGTCCGCCGGGCCGACCCGCCGATCCGGACGGTCTACGCCCGTCTCTACCGGCTGGCGAACCGGATCTGGTTCGGGCTGCGCGTCCGCGACGTCGACTGCGCCTGCAAGCTCTTCCACCGTTCGGCACTCGAGGGAGTGCGCGTCGGGTCCGGCGGAGCGTTCTTCTCGGCCGAGCTGCTCATCAAGCTGCAGGAGTCGGGAGCCCGGCTGGCCGAGGTCGGGGTGCCCCACTATCCGCGGGTCGCGGGGTCGCCGACCGGGGCCAGGCTGTCGGTCATCTGGCGGGCGGTCAAGGACTTCTGGTCGCTCCGGCTGCGCCTCTGGGCGAACCGGCGATCCGCGCTCGCCCGCGGGGAGCCCATCGTGGGGGTGGCGGCCGACGACTGACCGCCGGGGCGCAGCTCGGTGGCCGCGACGGTCTACCGAGCGCCCTCGCCGCCCTCCAGGTCGATGTCCAGCGAATTGATGAAGTCGCGGAACACGTCGAGCCGCGGATCCACGATCGTCTCGCCGGTCACCTCCAGCGGGCTGCCGCTGGCCGAACCGCCCTCGCTTCCCTCGGGGCCCAGGCCGGCCTGCTCGAGCACCGACTCGGCGGCGTAGATCCGGACGCCGGCCCGCACCGCCAGCGCGAGCGCGTCGGACGGCCGCGAATCGATCTCGACCGTCCGCCCGCCCGACTCGAGGAAGAGCCGCGCGTGGAACGTCTCCTCGGCGAGTGCGGCGATGACCACCTGGTCGATGCGCACGCCCAGCTCCTCGAGCGCGGACGCGAACAGGTCGTGGGTGAGAGGCCGCTCGGGGGTCAGGCCCTGGAGGCGCATGGCGATCGCGCTGGCCTCCCACGGACCGATCCAGATGGGCAGGTAGCGCTCCCGATCCGACTGCTTGAGGATCACGACGTGCCGGCTCGAGGGCATGTGCACGCGCACGCTCTCGACGACCATCTCGACGAGCCCATCGGCCATGGAGCGATTATCCCACGGCGGTCGGGGCCGGCCCCGGCGCGGCGACCGGCCCGGACGCGTCGCCGGGGGCGTCGCTCGAGGGCCTGACCGACGTCCGCGGGCTGGCCCCGGGCCCTACCGGGACCGATCGGGCGCGAGCCGGCGCACCAGCAGGCCGCTCGCGACGCCGACGACGAATCCGCCGATGTGGGCGAAGACCGCGACGCCGCCCTGGGCCGGGCTGGCGGGGCCCAGGGCGAGCAGGCCCTCGAACAGCTGGAGGAGGAACCAGAAGCCGAGCAGCACGACGGCCGGGACTTCCATGAGCTGGTAGAAGAAGCCCAGGAAGACGAGCGAGAGCACCTTCGCCCGCGGGAAGAGCACGAGGTACGCGCCGAGCACCGCCGAGATGGCCCCCGACGCGCCGATCAGCGGCAGGTCCGAGGCGGGGTCGATCGCGACCTGGAACACCGCGGCGGCGACCCCCCCGCCGATGAAGTAGAGGCCGAAGGGGACTCGGCCGAGGCGATCCTCCACGTTGTTGCCGAAGATCCACAGGTACAGCAGGTTGCCGGCCAGGTGCAGCCAGCCGCCGTGGAGGAACTGGTGGCTGACGAGGGGGATCAGGGTCCCCGGCCCCAGGTCGCCCGCGGCGAGGGCGCCGGAGAGCCGGGCGGGCACCAGGCCGAACGTCCGGAGGAGCCCCGCGAGCGCGGCGTCACCGCCGACCGCCCCGAGCCAGAGCTCCCAGACGAAGGCCGCCAGGCAGACGAGGACGATCGCGCTCGTCACGATCGGCCGGCGCCGGCCCGGCACGGCGTCTCGGAGGGGGATCACGGAACGGCGCGCCCGGGGCTCGGCTGCGTCGGGTCAGGGCTTCGCGGAGGGGGACGGCGAGGCCTTGCCAGGGGTCTGCTGGGACGGCCCCGGGGATCCGGACGGACTCGCGCCCGGCGACCCGGCGGGTCCCGGCGAGGCGCTGTCGACCGGGGCCTCGAGCGTCGCCGACATCAGCCGATCGCTCTCCAGCCAGTAGAGGGTCGCCGGCGCGGTCGCGTCCCCGCCCAGTGAGACGAACATCCCCCGCACGTCCTTCCAGCCATCGTCGTTCACCGGCAACCGGTATTGCTCGACGTACGCGCCGGTCGCCTTCTCGAAGGCGACGATCCTCGCGCTCGGCCCATCGTAGGCGTACAGGGTGCCCTGCCGGCGGGCCGCGCCCGACGCGATCAGGGTGTACCGGGGCGCCGGCCGGAGGACGGTGTCGTCCGGGTCCTGCGTCCTCCAGCCCTCGTTGCGGCCTCCGACGTAGCGCTCGACGCTGCCGGCATCGGCCACGAAGATGTCGCCGTCGATGTACATGTCCGTGAACCCGCTCACGTCCCGGGCCGTCGCCAGTCGGCCGGTCGGCGCCGCCGGGTAGCCGCTGCCGTCGGCGGCCGGCGAGTACGTGAGGACCTGCTTCTCGGAGGGGTCGACCACGTACAGGTTGTAGAGCGAGCAGTCGGCGTTCCGGCAGAACGTCCCGATGGCGAGGATGTCGTTGCCCCAGGACGACGAGTCGCGGACCTTCACCTTGACGACGGTCCCGCGCCCCTTCGCATCGGCCGGCCGCCATCGCCAGAGGACGTCGTTCGAGTCGAGGACGAGCAGGTCGGGGCCGCCGACGGCCATCAGCTTGGGCGTGCCGACCTTCGTGGCCGCGACCGTATCCCCGGCCCGCAGGATGACCTTCGCCGCGGAGGCCTGCGCGTCGATGCGCAGGACGGTCCCGCTCTTCGAGTCGATGGCGTACGGCAGGCCGTCGGGGCCCTGGATGAGCGAGACCAGCTCGACGGCGGGCTCCGCCGGGAAGGCGAACACGACGGTCGGGCGGACCTCGACGACCCCGAACAATCGGTCGAGCCCGCCGGTGACCTGATCCCGCAGCGGCGAGATCGCGCCCGCCGGGATCCCCGCCGTCTCGGCATCGCCGAGCTGGTGATAGGCGTCCTCGAGCAGCTGGCGCGCCTTGTTCGGGTCGCCCTTGACCAGGTCCACCCCGGGCGCCCAGACCTGGTCGATGTCGGCTCGCGCCGCTTCCAGCGCCCGCTGGCCGGCGGTCAGCGAGGCGACGCTCTCGCGGGGGCCGCTGCTCCCGGCGAGCCATACGGCGAAGCCGAGGCCACCCGCGACGACGACGATCGCGATGAGGGCGACGGCAGCGCGACGCTGGGTCTCCTGGCGCGTCGCGAACGGCGTGACCCGACGGTAGCCGGCCATCCGGCGGGGCAGCCGATCCTGCACGGCCCCGACCGCCCGGCCGAACCAGCCCCCGGCGGCGCTCCGCGCCTGGCGTGCGCCGGCCTGGACGGCGGCCATGCCATCCGTCACCGTGTCCGCGAGGGGGATCGGCGAGCGGTCGGGCGCGCCGGCCAGCGGCTCCGCGGGATGCACCGGGACGAGCGTCCGGCGGCGCTGGGTCGCGGCCACCTCGGTCGCCTCGAGGGCGATCGCGCCGTCGCTGCCCGCGCCGCCGGCGGCGACGAACCGGTGGTGGAGGTGCTCCATGGCGGACTGCGGGTGGAGGGTCACCAGCGAGTCCTTGAGCTCGTCGGGGCCGAGCCGAGCGACGACGTTCGGTGAGATCAGGACCAGCGAGTCGCCGACCGCCAGCTCGCCGCGCCAGACGTCCAGCTCGAGATCCGTCGCCGGGAGGCCGTGCTCGCGATTCGGGTCGGGCAGCGTCGAGAGGCGGGCCCCGCGGATCAGGTACGCCTCGGCCGGGCCGACCGTGACCACGTACAGCTCGCTGCCGCGGACGATCGCTGCCGCGACCCCGATCGGGCCGGCCCCGTCCTCCGGCTCGATCCCGAGCCGGTCGCGGCCGTGCTGGAGCCGCTTGTTCGCGAGGTTGATGACCTTCTCGAGGCAGACCCGGATGCCCGCCGACTCGTCGTAGTAGTACTCGTCCCGGATGGTCTGCGCCGCGAGCCGGGTCGCCTCCCGGGCCCGCGTCCCGGTCACCTGGGACGTCACGAGCAGGTAGAGCTGCCCCTTCGTGCGGGCGATCGAGCCCACGGTCGGCTCCACGACCACGACCGAGTCCGGGCTGCCGGGCAGGCGGTCGCGCTCGCTCACCACACCGAGCTTGAGGCTGAGCCGAACGGCCATTCAGGGGCTTCTCGTTGGGGTTCGTCGCCGAGGCACGGGACCACCGGAGCGACGGGCGGATGGCTCCTCGCCGGGAGACGGCCGGGCGGTCGCGGGTGTTACGGCCGGCGGGCGCGTGGATTATACGTGCCGGACCCGCACGCGAAGCCCGTGGGCCCTCAGTCCCCCCGGGGCGGCCGCGAACGCCTCGAGCAGCTCGGTCGAGCGCATGCGCAGCTCCTGGGCGACGATCGGGGCGTCGGCCTCCACGACGATGGTCCCGGCATCGACGGCGATGAGCCGGCATGCGCCGGCCGCGGCCGGGACCCGCTCGCCGACCAGGGCGGCCCAGGTCAGCGTCGCCCGGGCGAGCCGGAACTCGGCCTCGAGCCCGAGCCGACGGGCGGTCTCCGGGAGGAGGTCGCCGATGCGCTCCATCGGCCGGCGGCGCGTCACGGCCCGCTCCGGGGGGCCTGAGGGCCGAGGAGCGTCGCGCCCCGCTGCTCCTCGTCGGGCAGGACGGTCCAGCCGGTGGCGACGGCCAGCAGCGCGGGATCCAGGTCGTCCGGCGTCGTCGTCGTCACGAACGCCTGGGGAAGCTCGGAGATCCTCCGGACGAGGTGCGCCCGCCGCTCGGGATCGAGCTCGCTGAACACGTCGTCGAGCAGGAGGAGCGGTGGACGCCCGTCGAGGTCGCGAAGGAGGTCGAGCTCGGCCAGCTTGAACGCGAGGATCGCGGTCCGCTGCTGGCCGCGCGAGGCGAAGCCGGCGAGGTGGCGGCCGCCGAGCTCGAAGGCGAGGTCGTCGCGGTGGGGCCCGACGAGGGTGGAGCCATTCCAGACCTCCTTGTCGGCGGTCTCGGCCAGGCGGCGGGCGAGCGCGACCCGCGGCGCCTCGTCGGGCTGGATCGGCGCGTTCGTCTCGTAGCGGACCGCCAGCCGTCCGCCCGCGGCCTCCTCCGGCGCGATCTCCGCATGGGCCCGGGCCAGCGGGTCGGCCAGCGCCTCGAGCAGCCGGTGCCGCTCTGCCACGATCGAGGCGCCGGAATCCAGCAGCGGCTCGTCCCAGTAGCGGAGCTGCCGCCGGTCGGCCTGCTCGTCGCGGATGGCCCGCAGCAGGCTGTTCCGCTGGGCGAGGGCCCGAGCGTACGTCGCCAGGTCCGCCGCGTAGGCGGGCGAGCGCTGGGCCGCCAGGGCGTCCAGCGCGGCGCGCCGGAGCGACGGTGCGCCCGACACCAGGAGCATCTCCTCGGGAGCGAACAGGACGGTCCGCAGGAGCCCGGACAGGGCGCTCGTCCGCCGCCCGACGCCGTTCACGCGGACCCGCTTCCGTGCCCCCGGGCCGCTCCGGGCGAGGAGGACCTCGATCGTCGAGCCGACCGATCCGAGCCCGGGCCCGCTGACGTGACCCTCCACCCGCCCGAACTCGGCGCCCCAGCGGACGAGCTCCGCCTCGGCGGTCGTGCG
>JAPVSP010000080.1:0-2079 GCA_047519685.1 Chloroflexota bacterium | reverse complement strand
TCCAGAGGCCCACCCGATCCGCCTCGAAGAGCCGCTCGGCCTGGTCCAGGACGGCCTCGAACAGCTCGTCGAGCTCGAGGTGGCTGCTGACCTCGGCGGCGATCCGGCCCAGCGCCATGCCCCGCGACCGAGCGCCCGCGGGGACCCGGGCCGCGCGCCGGCCGGCGGGTCGTGCGCTGCGCTGCGCCCCACCCTTCGGAGCGGGTCGATCGCGGCCGGCCTTCGCCGACGTGCGACCGTCCTCGACCCCGTCGGGGTGGCCGTCGTCGGGTCGCTCGCCGGGGTCTCGCTCGAGCACCGCGGCCACGGTCGGGAGGTCCTCCTGTCGGTCCTGTCTGCGCCGCCCCCCGGATCCGGTCCGGACGCGCCACGAGCCCCGGGCGTGGTGAGCCGGCGTGGTGCACCGTAGCGACAGCCATGCGTCGCCCGCGATAGCCCAGGAGTACCGTGGGCCCCCCTCGTCCGGCGGTCCAGGGCCGGGCGACCGGCGCGCACCGCCCTCGCGGAGGACGGCGGGAGCCGCGGGGCCGACGAAGTTGGGGAGCATCGGCACTTGGCGCCCTCCGCGGGCGTGTCGATAGTGCGCGTGGGAGGTCATGACGCGCGGCCCGAGCTCGGCCGCCGAGGGCCGCGCCGAACCACTGGCGAGCCCGACCCGCCGTACAGGGGAGGCAGGTCGATGACGCTTCATGTACCCAGCATCCACACCCCCGCGGCTCTCCACGTCCCCGGCTGGCTGCAGGCCCTGGTCCTCATCGCGATCGTCGTGGTCTTCTTCGCGATCCTCGCCTCGCTGAACGTGATCCAGCCGGCGAAGACGTCCGAGGACCTGTACCAGGAGTTCCGCGCGGAAGAGCGCTCCCTGGTGCTCGACACGACACTGCAGCAGCGGGCCTACGACGCGTATCGCCAGGGCGAGCGGAATCCCGTCTACCTGGACACCGGATCCATGCAGCGCGCCTGGCAGGACTACCGGGCCGGGGAGCGCGACCTGAAGTGACGCTCGGTCGGCCGGGTCCGGCACACGTGCAGCCGAGGTCCCCTCCAGGTCGAAGGAGACCTCGATTCTGGAGGGCTCGGCGGAGGCCACGGCCCGGGTCGGGCGCCCCGAGATCGCCGTGAACCTCGCGATATCCGGACCCCCTCCCGCGCGACCGGGTCATCGGGCTGGCGGGACTCGGAGGACAAGGCCAGGACCCAGGCGGGCAACCTCTCCGGCGGCCAGCGCCAGCGGCTCTACTCCGGCGGGGATCAAGGCCCGGGCCGCCGGGGAGCGCGTCCGCTTCCGGACCTCGCTCGGGCTGGCGGCCGCCGACCTCGCCGCGCTGCCCGTCACCGGCGTCTAGGTCTCGGGCCGCCGCGGGGCGGACGTCGTCACCCCCGGCACCCGAGGGCGTGCGCTCCCGGGACGCATCGAGCGTGTGACGGCCGGCAGCCGCAGGCTTCAGGCGCCTGCGGCCGTCGGGGCTGCGACCTGCTGCAGCTCCCGGGCGATGCCATCCGCCCAGGCCTCGATCGCGGGCCAGTCACGGAAGTCCCCGGCGGGAAGCGCCTCCCGGATCGCCGGGATCCGGGTGAACCGAGCCCCGAATCGCTCCACCAGCCCGATCGACTCCGCGTCCGGGTCATAGGCTCCGAAGAAGACCCGCTGATCGCGCGGGTGGAGCGCACCGGCGAACTCGGCGAACTCGCGCGGTTCGGCGGCCTCGAGCACGTCCCGCCCCTTCGCATCCACCGTCTCGGTGCCGACCGGGCCGCTGCTGAACAGCCAGACCGGACGGCTCGCCAGCAGCGAGCGATGCCGCTGCACGAACCGCGTCGCCTCCTTGAGCCACTTGGTCTTGTAGGCCGCGCTGCCGATGACGAAGGCGTCGTACTCGTCGACGGCTCCCGCCTCTTCGACCGGCTTGAGTGTGACCTCGAGCCCGCTTCGCTCGAGCGTCTGAGCGATCCGCTCTGCGATCCCCCGGGTGGCGCCGTGGCGGCTGGCGTACGCAACAAGGATGCTCATGGCCGTCCTCCGCGTTCTCGGTCGACCAGGAACTGGGACGCAGGTAGGGGTGCGATCGAAAGGCGTCC
>JAPVSP010000079.1:0-6869 GCA_047519685.1 Chloroflexota bacterium | reverse complement strand
CTCCATGAGCCCGGGCCCGGCGATACCTTCCAGCCGCATGTGATGGCGGTCGTTCCGCTGCCCGCGAGCCCGTTCTACGTCGTGCTGGAGCAACCGGTCGACGTCGCGCTCGCGCTGCCCCTGCAGCTCCGCGACCAGCTGCTCCTGACGACGGCCGTCGGGTTCATCGCCGCCCTCGTCCTCGCCTGGGTGACGACGCGCCACGTCGTCAAGCCCACCGAGCAGCTGACGGCCGCTGCCGAGCGGATGGCGGGTGGCGATCTCGCCAGCCCGATCGACGTCAGCGCCCAGGACGAGGTCGCCCGGCTGGCCGAGAGCTTCGAGGCGATGCGCGAGCGGCTCAAGGCCGCCACCGAGGCCACCGAGCGGACGAACCGGGAACTCGAGTGGCGGGTGGCCGAACGGACGGCCCGGCTCGGTCAGCTGCTCCGCCAGACCATCTCGGCCCAGGAGGAGGAGCGCCGAAGGCTGGCCCGGGAGCTCCACGACGAGACGGCCCAGACGCTCGCCGCGCTGTCGATCTCGCTCGACCGCGCAAGGGACGGCCTCACCGGCGCCTCATCCGAGGCGGTCGAGCGGATCGGCGAGGCGCGCTCGATCGCGGCCCGACTGCTGGCCGAGACGCGACGGCTCATCATGGGGCTGAGGCCGGCCGTGCTCGACGACATGGGCCTCCTGCCGGCGATCCGCTGGTACAGCGAGGCGATGCTCGGCGACCTCGGCGTCGAGGTGACGATCGACGCCGAGCAGCCAGCCCGGCGCCTCCCCGGCCACATCGAGGTCGCCCTCTTCCGGATCGTCCAGGAGGCGATCACGAACATCGCCAAGCACGCCGGCGCTCGACATGTCCGGATCACGCTCGTCGACGACGAGACGAACGTGACCGTCAGCGTGGCCGACGACGGCCGGGGCTTCGACGTCGACCGGGCGCTCGGCCACGGAGGGTCCGGGCCCGAGAGCGTCGGGCTCCTCGGGATGCAGGAGCGCGTCCGGCTCCTCGATGGGCGGCTGGAGATCCAGTCGACCCAGGACGCCGGCACGACGGTGATCGTCCATGCCCCGGTCGTCGAGGAGGCAGCCTGAGTGGCGAAGATCCGTGTCGTCGTCGTCGACGACCACACCCTCATCCGCCAGGGGATCGTCGGCCTGCTCGAGAGCCAGCCGGACATCGAGGTCATCGGCCAGGCCGGCAGCGGCCAGGAAGCCATCGCGCTCGCGACCGATCTCGCGCCAGAGGTCGTGTTGATGGACATCAGCATGCCCGGCATCAGCGGCCTGCACGCGACTCGCGAGATCAAGGCCCGTTGCCCGGGGGTCCAGGTCCTCATCCTGACGATCCACGACCGCGAGGACTACCTCTACCAGGCGCTCCGGGCGGGAGCCTCCGGCTATGTCCTCAAGGGGGCCGACGTCAACGACCTCCTCGCGGCCGTCCGCAGCGCTCGACGCGGCGAGGTCTACCTGTACCCGACCGCGACGAAGGCGCTGGTCACCGACTACCTGCGGCGGGCCGACCGCGGCGAGGACGGAGACACGTACGGCCGCCTCAGCGACCGCGAGCGCGAGATCCTGAACCTCATCGCCCAGGGCAGGACCACCGCCGAGATCGCGGCCGAGCTGTTCCTCAGCCCGCACACGGTCCAGTCGCATCGCGACCACATCATGAGCAAGCTCGACCTCCATTCGAAGGCCGCGCTGATCAAGTACGCCATCGCCAGGGGCCTGATCGACCTCTAGGCGCGGACCGGCCGGCCGGATCTCGCTCCGCCCGGGGTCCCCTGGATCGCCCATCCCCGAATCGGGTGTTCGCCCGGCGCCGCTCGGGCCCGGGCGCGATGGCCACGCGGGTCGCCGACCGCCATGCTCATCGCAACGAGCAGTCGGGAGATCGGCACATGAGCAGCGGCGCGACCGAGTTCACGACACGAGACGACCCGGCCCTGGGTCCGGGCGCCAGGGTCTATCGGCTGTCATGCGACCATGGGGTCAGCTCCGCCCTGCTCCTCGATACGACCCGGCGGGTGAGCGACAGCGTGGTCCTCGACTGGCTGCTCATCGGCCACCACCGGTCGCGGCAGTGCGAGTGCGTCCCGACGCCGTCGCTCGGCCACCCCGCTGACGCCCATGCCCGGCCGGCGGTCGCTCACGGCCGGCCGGCGCTCACCGCCGTGCCCACCCCCTGATCCAGGAGTCCACCCGATGTCCCGCCCCCTCCTCCGTCGTCTGGCCCTTCCCATCCTCGGCGGCGCCGTCGTGCTGGCGGCCGCCGCCTGCTCCGGCGCCTCGGCCGGCCCCACGTGGACCTTCGGGCCGGTGGCGGCCCCGGCGGCCGAGGCCCCCGCCGCGGTCGACCACGCCACCCAGGGGTCCGCGCCGGCGGCCCAGCCGGCAGCGTTCGCGGGCCAGTCGTCGAGCGCGCCGGATCCGGCGACGCAGCGGACCGCCCGCCTCGACCTGGCGATCGTGACCGGCGACATGATCGCGAAGAACGAGTTCCCCGCCTACGTCCCCTCGGACTTCTCGCTGCCAGCGAACGCGACGGTCGTCGTCACGATCACCAACTTCGACGACGCGACTCCCCTCCCCACGTCCGCCCAGCAGTACGCGACGGCGTCCGGGATCGTCGGCGGGACGTTCAGCGTCACCCCGATCGACGCGAGCGATCCCAACGGCTCGGCCGGTCCGACGACGACCGCCAGCTCGCTCGACCCCGCAGAGGTCTCGCACACGTTCACCGTGCCGGCCCTCGGGATCAACGTCCCCATCGCCCCGCACGCGAGGGTGACGTTCACGATCCGGACCGGCGCCCCCGGCTCGTTCGCCTGGCGTTGCTACGATCCGTGCGGCGCCGACCCCGCCGGCTGGGGGACCGCGATGGCGGCGATGCGCGGCTACATGCAGGGCACACTGACGGTCGCCGGCTGACACCGGGAGGGTCCCCATGGGCGGGCGACCCTGCGGAGCGCGGGTCTTGGACCCGCGCTCCCGGCGACCGGACGGCGGCGGGTCCCGTCCGGTCTAGACTGCGCGGCGATGGCCCTCTCGGACACGCCGGCCGCGACCGATCGACCGGCTCTTCCGCCGCTGACCCGCGAGCAGCTGCTCATCACCGCCGGGGTGATGGCCGGGATCGCCGTCGCCGCCCTCGACTCGACGGTGGTCGGGACCGCCATGCCGACGATCATCGGCCAGCTCGGCGGCCTCGAGCAGTACGGCTGGGTCTTCTCGGGCTACCTGCTCACGGCGACGACGACCGTCCCGCTCTACTCGAAGCTGGCCGACATCTACGGCCGCAAGCCGATCTTCTTCCTGGGGCTCGCCCTGTTCGTCGCCGGGTCGATGCTCTGCGGCCTGTCGACCTCGATGCCGATGCTCATCGCGTTCCGGACGGTCCAGGGACTCGGCGCCGGCGCCGTCCAGCCGATCGCGTTCACGATCGTCGGTGACACCTTCGAGGTCGCTCGGCGCGCCAGGATGCAGGGCCTCTTCTCCGCCGTGTGGGGGGTGTCGGCGATCGTCGGGCCAGCGCTCGGCGGCATCATCACCCAGGCCGTCGGCTGGCGGTGGGTCTTCTACCTCAACCTGCCGGTCGGGCTGCTCGCCGCGGCGCTCGTCGGCGTCGCGCTCCATGAGCGCGTCGGGCACCGCCGGCACGCCATCGACTGGGCCGGCGCGGCGACGCTCACCGGTGGCGTGGCGCTCCTCCTGTTCGCCGTCTCCGAGGGCGGGCCGTCGCTCGGCTGGACCTCGCCCGGCTTCCTCGGCCTGCTCGTCCTCGCGGTCGCCTGCCTCGTCGCGTTCGTCGTCATCGAGCCGCGCGTCCCCGAGCCGATCGTCGACCTCGCGCTCGTCAGGCAGCCGGTCATCGCGATCGGCCTCGCGGTGGGCGCGCTCGCCGGCGTCGTGATGTACGGCCTGACCGCGTACGTGCCACCGATGGTCCAGGGCGTCCACGGCGGCGCGCCGATCGACGCCGGCGTCGCGGTCGCGGCGATGTCGATCGGCTGGCCGATCGGGTCGGTCGTCGGCGGGCGATCGATGCTCCGGTTCGGGGCCCGGCCGGTCGTCCTCGCCGGCACGGTCATGCTCGTCGTCGGCTCGGCGCTCCTCACGCAGCTCGCGACGATCCCGGGGCTCTGGTTCGTCATGCTCGCGACAGCGGTGACCGGGCTCGGCATGGGCCTCTCGTCGACGACGATCCTCGTCGTCATCCAGTCCGCGGTCGACTGGAAGCGGCGCGGGATGGCGACCGGCCTCGTCCAGTTCAGCCGGACGATCGGCGGTGCGGTCGGGGTCGGCCTCATGGGCGCCGTCCTCACGGCGAGCGTCGGGCCATCGGCGAGCGCGGTCCTCGACCCGATCCAGCGGACGGGCATCCCGGCCGCCCAGCTGGCAGCCATGCGCGACGGGCTGGCATCCGGGCTCGGGGTGATCTACGTCGGCGTGCTCGTCTGCGCGGCGCTCGCGCTCGCCCTCGCCGCGAGAGGCATGCCGGCGGTCCGCCTGGGGTCGCGTCCTGCACCGGCACCGTCCGTCGAGCCGGCCACGGACTGATCGCCCGCCCGAGTCGGCGAGGAGCCCGGCCTCGGGCCGAAGGCGCCCGCTCAGGCCGCTGGCTCGTCCTGGTTCGCTCGACGATAGCCCGCGATGGCGGTGCGAACGGCGCCCGGCTCGGTCACCCCGGACGCGACGAGCTCGCGGAGCGCCCCGGCTCGAGTCGCCTGGGCACGCTCGAAGTCCCCGGCCCGCCGCCCGACCCGCCTGGCGAGCTCCGGGATGACCCCCCAGGCGTAGTGTTCGAGGCGATCCCGACCCGGGTCCCAGGCCGCAAGGACGGCCGGCCCAAGCCGCTGGAGGTGCCCATGGACGTCGCGGGCGACCGGTCGGATCCAGTGGGCGGCGACGACCCGCCGTCCAGGTGCGTCGTCGCGCGAGGCGGGGCCGACCGCCCGGAGGATGAGGACGACGCCCAGGTGGCTCAGCTCGTCGCCCGACAGCGACGTCGGTGGTGCGGCGAGCGAGGCGAGGACCTCCTCGAGCGACTCCGCGTGGATCGTCGTCGCGAGCCCGTAGCCGAGCGAGACGGCCCGGACGACCGTGCGGGCCGTCTCGCCCCAGGTGTACCAGGGAAGGTGCCCCGAGAGCTCCGGGACGAGCAGGACGCTCCGTTCCGGGTCGGCCGGCGGGACGCTCCCGGTGGCCGCGGCGGCTGAGCCCTCGCCCTGGGGTCGCCGTTCCGGCCGCCAGCCCAGACGCTCCGCCTCCGGCAGCCAGCCGAGATCCGTGCTCGACCCGAGCACCGGCCGGAGGTCGGCATCGGGCGGCAGGAAGTCGAGGAGGGCCGCCAGGAGCGTGCTCTTCCCGACGCCGCTCGGACCGGCGGCGACGACGATCGGCAGCCGCGCCTCGATCAGCAGCCAGAGGAGCCCGCCGAGGTCGGCGTCGAGGACGCCATCTCGGATGAGCTCGGCGATCGAGCGGGGCACGGGAGCGGCCCACGGCGGGCCCCACCAGCCGGGCGGCAGTCCCAGGGTCACGCGCGCTCCAGGATGCGGGGACGATCGAGGCTACGGGTCGCGGCCGGACCGGTCAAGCGCGGGGCGGCACCCGACATCCTGGCGGCGGCCGACACCCTGGCGGCATCGGGAAACGCCCTGGCCGGCGCCGCGCTAGGCTGGGTGCGATGGACGCCTCGGAGCTCCGGATCGTCCCGTTGACGGTGGAGGCCTGGCCCGCCCTCGCGGGGCTGTTCGCGGTCGACGGCGGCGGCGACCCTCGCTGGTGCTGGTGCATGTACTACCGCCGGCGAGGCCGGGACTTCCAGCTGACGAGCCGCGACGAGAACCGCGACGCACTGCACGCCCTCGCCACCGGCCCGCGACCGCCCGGCCTCGTCGCGCTCGGAGCTGACGGTCGCGCCCTCGGCTGGGTGGCCGTCGCGCCGAGGACGGAGTACGAGCGGATCGAGCGCTCGAGGCGCATCCCCCGGATGGACGAGCGGCCGGTCTGGGCGGTGGTCTGCTTCGTCGTCGCCAGGCAGGCTCGAGGGCGGGGGGTCGCCCGGGCCCTCCTGGCCGCCGCGGTCGACCACGCCCGCGTCCACGGAGCGCCGGCGATCGAGGCGTACCCGGCCGTCCCGCAGGGGCGGATCGCCGCTGCGGCGGCCTTCACCGGGACCCTGCGGATGTTCGAGGGCGCCGGATTCCGGAGGGTGGCGGACACGGGCTGGGCGACCGGCGGGGTCCCTCGGGTCGTCGTCCGGCTCGAGCTCGAGTCGACCTCACTCGGCTGACGCGGGCCACCTGACGGCTCGGGCCGGGCCGACCGGCCGGAACCCCTACGTCATGTGTCGCGATTGACACGCCCTGCGGCGACCACCTAGACTGCCGGCCGGCGCAGGAGCTGCGCCATCCGTCCAGCTCACGAGGAGGGCGACTCCGAATGAGGATGATCTTCGACCTCGGCAGGACGCCGACCGTTGCGTACGGTCGCGTTCGCGGGAGCATCGTGCCCATCTCGAGCTAGGACGCGGGCGGCAGGACCGCCCTCCCAGCAGACACGAGCCGTGGGCACGATCGGGCCCACGGTCTTTTGATTCTCGTCCGCCCTCACAGGCGTGGCCAGACCCATGAGCCGCCGGCCCACCCCGACGCCACCGACGTCATCGGGCCCGCGGCTCGTCAGTCGATGACGGCCGCGATCCCGGTGCCGGCCCCCGAGCCACCGCACCTGGAGACCACCGTGCCCGCCACCCGGACCCCGTAACCGAAGACCTCGACGGCCGTCGCGCCGGCGGTCGAGCGCGCCCTCGGGGCGACGCTCGCGGCCTCGGCGGGACCGGCCGGCAGCCAGGCGGGTCCGCCCGCCCT
>JAPVSP010000078.1:0-3483 GCA_047519685.1 Chloroflexota bacterium | reverse complement strand
CTAGCGCCGTACTGCGCCGCCTTGCGCCGCCTTGCGCCGTCCTACGCCGTCTTGCGCCGCCGGGCCGGTCGCACGGCCTCGTCCTCGGCGCCCTCGGCGCGGGCGATCTCCGGGGCGGCCTTCGCCTTCTCGGCGCCCGCCCGCCGCTTCTTCGCCTCGGTGACCGTCTCGGGGGCCTGTCCGCGGGCAGCCTTCGCCGCCTGGACGCTCGCCTCGAGCGCGGCCATCAGGTCGACGAGCTTCCCGGTCGGCTCCGGCTCGGGCGTGGCGACCGTCTCCTTGCCCTCGATCTTGGCCTCGATGACCTTCCAGACCGCCTCGCGATACTCGTCCCGGTACTGGCTGGCGTCGAACTCGCCGGTCATCGCCGCGACGAGCTGCGCCGCCATCGCCTTCTCGGCCGGCTTGAACTCGAAGGTCTCCTCGCCGAGGTCGAGCTCGCCGACGCTCCGGATCTCATCCGGCCAGTGGAGCGTCGAGAGGACCATCGTGCCCTCGAACGGGTCGAGCGAGGCGAGCGCCTCGCGGTCCTTGATCACGACCTTGCAGACCGCCGTCAGCCCCTGCTCGCGGAGCACCTCGCGAAGGAGCGAGAACGCCTTCCGGCCGATCTTGTCCGGCTCGACGTAGTACGCCTGCTTGACGAAGCGGACCGGGCTGTCGGCCGAGGTGCCGTCGCGCTCGATGAACTGCTCGATCTCGATCGAGCGGATCGTCTTGAGCGGCACGGACTCCATGTCCTGGTCGGTCACGACCACATACTGGTCCGGAGCGTATTCGTAGCCGCGGACCGTCTCCGACCGGGCGATCACCTCCTCGTCCACCGGGCACCAGATCTTCATCTGGATCCGGGAGAGGTCCTTCTCGTGGAGCAGGTTGAAGCTGATCGCGGTCTTCGATTCGGTCGCGAGGTAGAGCTTGACGGGGATCGTCACCAGCCCGAACTGGATGGCCCCCTTCCACATGGCGCGCGCCATGGCTTGTCTCCGTGCAGCCGGCTGACCGCGTCACCTCTCGCGGGCGGACCGGGAGCGTCACGGTAGCACGGAGATGCAAGGGCGCTCGCCGTCGTCCCGAGACGGCCTATCCGCCTCGCAGCTCCGCCTCCGCCTCCGCGACCCTTGCGAGGACGCCGCCCCGCAGCGTGTCCAGGCCGCTCCAGACCGCCTTCGTCGCGTTGCCGATCGAGGTGAGCTGCGCCTTGAGGCCCTTGATCGCCTCGAGCTGCTCGCGGATGCCGGCGAGCGCCATGTGGATGGCGTTCGCGTCCACCTCGACCTCGCGGCCGTCCAGCGTCGCGAGCGCAAGGAGGCGGGCGAGCCTGACGGCCGCCTCGAGCGTCGCCGGCTCGGGCGACTCGGGGTCGAGGACGCAGTAGACGTCGCCACCACGGATGTCGAACGGGGCGACGCCGCTCGGGGCGTGCGTCGGGGTGAACACGATGACCGCGGCGGCGGCGGACCGGTTCTCCCTCGCCTCACGGAGCTCCTCGCGGACCTGCCGCGCGGACATCGGCCGGTCCTTCGCCTCGACGACGACCCGCAGGTCGGCGCCACGGGTCAGCGACTCGTTGACCGTGAGGACGAAGTCGCCCTTCTTCGAGCGCAGCGTGTCGCCGGTCTCCGCGGCCGTCCGGTCGAGCAGGTCGCCGGCACCCCGCGCGAGCTCGCCGAGGAGGGTCTCGAGGAGGTCCTCGAAGTCGGTGCCCTTCGCCGTGCCCTTCGCCCGCTCGGAGGCCCGCGCCTCCGACGCCGCCTGGAGCGCCTCGATCCGGGCGAGGATGGTCGTGAAGCCCTCGCTGACCTCCTGCCGGAACTGGTGCAGCGGCGAGCCCATGCGGGTGGGATCGAGCAGGGTCGCGAGCCTGCTCGCGTCGCCGTCGAAGTACGTGCCGAGGAGCTGTCGCATCCGGCCGATCGCGCTGTCGCGCTTCGTCTCGTCGAACAGCTCGTTGACGAAGGCCCGGAGAGCGCCGCGGTCGCCCAGGAACCGCTCGAGGGTCCGCGGCAGCCGGCCATCCTGGTCCGCGAAGTTGAGCCGCAGGACGTCCTCGAGCGCGCGGGCGGCCTTCTCGTTCGCCTGCTCGGTCTGCTGCAGGAGGCGGCCGAACTCATTGCGCACCACATCGACGTTCACCGTGACGCCGGCATCCTGGAGCGCCAGCAGCCCGATCCGCAGGGCGCGCTCGACCAGGAGGGGACGCTCTGGCTCCGGACGCTCGGCGACGAACGCGGCGAGCGCCGGGTCGACGAGCACGAGACGCTCGACCACGACCCGGTCGGTGCCGACCGCCACCAGGGCGGGCGCGGCGGGGGGCAGCGATGCGGACAGGGGCAGCGGCGCGGACGGCAGGGCTGCGGCCCGTCCGGCGGGCCTGGGGGCCGCAGCGGCCGCGTCGATGACCGGTCCGATGGGCGGGGTCGCCGGGAACTCGACGATGCGGGCGTCCATGGCCTGCATCCTGCCCCCGCGGCGTGACAGCTAGCGTGTCACGGGCAGGCGGCGGTCCGGGCGCGGCGTCTGGCGGCGGTCCGGGCGCGGCGTCTGGCGGCGGTCCGGGCGCGGCGTCTGACCGCGAACCTCGTCCCGCCGCTGGCGACCGACCGCACGGCAGGCGCGGACGCGTGCCCGCGAACCTCGTCCCGGACGGGTTCGCCCGGGTCGGTAAGCACCGCGTGAGCGATGGTCGCGACCATAACCGGATGGACCTCGTACGTCTCGGTTCCGCGTTCCGCCTCGTCCGAGTGCGCCGCGGCTGGCGGCAGACCGATGTAGCGGCGCGGGCTGGTCGCTCGAGGTCCACCGTCGCACGAGTCGAGCAGGGCGGCGCATCGGCCATCACGCTCGGGTCGCTCGCGGCCGTGGCCGAGGCACTGGGGATCCAGCTGACGCTCCTTCCGCGATGGCGCGGCAGCGACCTGGACCGGCTGCTGGACGCCGGACACGCGGCGATGCACGACTACATGGCCCGGCGATTCGGCCGGTTGGACGGCTGGACGGCCGTCCCCGAGGCGTCGTTCTCGATCTACGGGGAGCGTGGCGTCATCGACATCCTCGCCTTCCACGCTCCGACCGGCTCGCTCCTCGTCGTGGAGCTCAAGACGCTGGTCGTCGACGTCAGCGACCTGATCGGGACGATGGATCGGAGGCGGCGCCTCGCCACACGGGTCGCCGCCGCACGAGGTTGGCAGGCGGTCACGGTGAGCGCGTGGGTCATCGTCGCGGACACGATGACGAATCGACGGCGAGTCGAGGCCTATCGGAACGTCCTGCGGAGTGCCTTCCCGGCCGGCGCCGTCGCCATGCGCGGCTGGCTGCGCGCGCCGGCAGGGTCGATCGCCGGACTGTCGTTCCTCTCATACGATCGCCAGGGCGACCGTATCGGCGGGCGGACGAGGGTTCGCCCCCGGACGCGTCTCGATCGTCGTCCTGGTGGTCGCATGAGACAGGCCGCGGGCGGTCCGTGACGTAAGGTGTCGGTGG
>JAPVSP010000077.1:0-1527 GCA_047519685.1 Chloroflexota bacterium | reverse complement strand
GAGTCGGCGATCGTCGCCGCCTGGGTCTTGGCGCTCACGACCCCCCCGGAGCCGATCGTCACGCCGCCGGAGAACTGGGCGAGCGACCGCGTGGTGATGATGTTGATCGTCACCGCGGCGGCGACCTGGACCGACGTGCTGCCGCTGCCGCCCTTGTCGCCGGTCGCGGCCTTGGGGGTCTTCGTCGTGGAGGCGTCCTGGCCGGTGTTGTCCTTGCGCTCCGTGTTGGCGTTCGAGAGCTGCTCGTCGGATTTGCCGTTGACGTCCTTGCCGGAGGAGTCGCTGCTCTTGGTCTCGGCGCCCTTGGCGCTCGCGTCGGACCGGCTCTCGTTGTCGGAGGAGCCGTTGGCCGCCAGGCTGACCAGGCCGCCCGCCGTGACGTTGCGGGTGACGGTGGCCGAGACGTCATCGCTCACGATGGCCAGGGCGAGCGCGAGGCCGATCGAGACCTCGGCGCCGCCCGCGTCGGCCTTCGCGGTGGTGGTCGTCGACGTGTCCTGCGTCGCCGTCAGCTTGACGTCGCCCGAGGCCGCCAGCCCCTGGGTCTTGTCGCCGGCGATCGCCGCGCTCGTGACCACCGTCGGGTACGAGATCGCCACGTCGGGCGTGATCGCCGCGGTCGAGCCCGACCCGCCGTCGGTGCCAGCCTCGGCGTAGGTCGTCATCGCGTCCGCGTCGGTCGCCGTCAGTCCGACGCCCTTGGCTCCCGAGACCTGCGCGCCCGAGTCGATCGAGGCGGACGTCGTGTCGTTGACGATGTTGATCGCGACACCGGCGCCGACGCCGACCTTGCTCGACTCGGTGTCCTTCGCGTTCGCCCTGGTGGTGCTGGAGACGCTGGACTCGGCGGAGAGCGTGAGGTCGCCCCCGTTGAGGGCGTCGCCGGGCGGGCTTCGGCCAGGATTCGCCGAGAGCTCCGCGCTCGTGAAGATGGTCGCGATCGTCAGGGCGAGCGAGCCCGCGACCCCGACCTTGCCGCCCCCGCCCCCCGCGGTCGACTCCGTGGCGAGCGTGTGCTTGCCGTCGCCCCCGCCGGTGTTGCGCATGGCGGCCTTCAACGAGAGGCCTTTCGAGGTGATGAGGGCGTCCGCGCCGACGATCGCCGTGTTCGTGATCTTCACCAGGTTGATCGCCACGGCCGCCCCGATGTTCGCCGTCGACGCCTTGGTGGCGCTGCCCTTCGCCTTGACGGTCGAGTCCGCGTCCTCGGAGCTGTTGAGGCTGAACGAGCCGCCCGAGCCGCCGGTCGTGTTCGCGCTCTTGCCGGCCGCCAACGCCGCGAGGGCCGAGGCCGTGATCATCCCGATCGCGACCGCCGCCGCGACCGTGACCTTCGTCCCGCCGTTCTCGCCGCTCGTCGCCGCTGGCGTGGCCGAATCGCCGGAGTCCTTGCCGCTCGAGTCCTTCGACACCTTGTTGCCGACCGCCAAGTTGTTGTCGGCCTTCTTGTTCACGTCCTGACCGCTGCTGTCCGGCTTGGTGTCCGCGGGACTCGACGAGGTGTTTCCGGCCTCCTGGGCGCCCGCT
>JAPVSP010000076.1:0-3767 GCA_047519685.1 Chloroflexota bacterium | reverse complement strand
TCCGGGTCAGCGGGCGACCTCGGCGCCCTCGTCCCCACCGCCCGCGATCGTCGCCTCGGTGGCGGCCCGCTCGGTCCTCGGGATCCCGACCGCCGCGATGGCGGTCCCGGCGATCCCGGCCAGCACGCCGAAGACGACCGCGGCGTCGATCGACCGGTCGGCGATCGAGCCAGCGAGGGCGGTCCCGATCGGATAGCCCACGAAGTTCAGGCTCATCGAGACCGCGAAGGCGCGACCCATCCAGGCCGGGTCGGTGCGCCGCTGGCGGAGGGTGAACAGGGCGATGTCCATGGGGCCGTTCGCGAAGCCCGAGATCGCCATGCACACGAGGACCGGCAGGAGCCCGGCGTCCGGCAGGAGCAGGACGAGGGCCAGGGCGAACACGGCCATCGGCCAGACCAGCATGAGCCGCTCGCGCCCTTCGCTGTCGACGCGGCCGAACGCGAAGGCGGCGACCATCCCGAAGACGCCCTGGACCGCGAAGACGAGCCCGACCCAGAGCTCCGAGTGGGGCAGCCGCTCGAGGACGATGAGCGGCACGACGATCGTCATCATGCCACCGGCCAGGTTGAGCACCGAGATCGAGGAGGCGAGCCCGCGGAGCGTGGGATTGCCCCACGTGTAGCGAAGTCCGAGCCAGGCGTCGAGGAGGATCCGGCCGGTGGATTCGGTCGCGGTCTCTGGGTCGGGCGTGCCGACGACGACCGCGGCGGCGACCCCATAGACCCCCGCGATGAGCACCAGCGTCATCGGTCCGCCGATGAGCCCGACGAGGCCGGCGGCGAGCGGTGGCCCGATGATCGTGGCGACGACCCAGCCGTTCGAGTCGACGGCGTTCACGCGCTCCCAGAGGTGGCTCGGGACGAGGAGCGGGAAGAGGCTCCGCAGGCCGGTCGCGCTCAGGGGGCCGGTGAGCGACGAGACCGCCGCGATGAGGAGGAGCAGCCAGGCCGGGAGCAGGCCCGCGAGCGCGAGGAGGCCGATGAGCGAGAGCGAGACGAGGGCGACGATGAAGTCGACCTGGACGAGGCGGGTCCGCCCGTGACGATCGAGCAGTGCGCCGGCGATCGGGCTGACGAGCAGCCCGGGGAAGATCCCGACGAACGTGACGAGCCCGGTCAGGGGAGGGGAGTGGTACGCCCCGAGGGTGAACAGGACGATCGCCACGCTGAGCATCGCCTGGGCGATCCGCGCGAGCTGCATGGCGAGCAGGACCCGACCGAGCGAGGGCACGGCGAGCAGCGCGCGATACGAGCGGTCGAGGGGGGTCTCTGACACGGGGCCATCATCGTATCGCCGGGACACCCTGCCGTTGCCGCGGATCCCTCCCTCCGGCCGCGGGGCCGTCACCGGGCGAGGAGGGCGTCGACCTCCGGCGTCCAGGCCGTCCGCTCGTCGTCGGTGATCCCGAAGGCGCCGTAACCCGGGTGGGAGGCGACCCATGCCAGGCCCTCGGGACCCATCGCGAAGGCCGCCGTCGCGTAGGCGTCGGCGTACGTGAGGCTCGGCCCCACGACGGTGACGCTCAGCAGGCCCGTCGGGGGACGGCCCGTGTGCGGATCGACGATGTGGTCGCCCCGCTCGTAGGCGCCCGAGGTGGCGATGGAGCGATCGCGGACCGCGAGCACGGCCGCCACTCGATCCGAGCGAGTCGGGTGCTGGATCCCGACCCGCCACGGATGCCCGGGGACGGGCTCGCCGCGGACGACGATGTCGCCGCCGGCATTGATCGAGAAGTCGCGTGCGCCGGCCTGCTGGATCGTCCAGGCGGCCTCCTCGATCGCCCAGCCCTTCACGATCCCGGTCGGATCGGGCCGGCCATCCGGGCGGTGTCGACGGATGTCGAAGAACCCGCCGCTCGTGCGGGCGAGGTCGTCACACAGCCCAAGCAGCGAGCGGAGGTCGGCGCTGCAGGCCTCCTCGCCGAGCTCCCCGGCGATCAGCCGGCTGACCTCGCTGTCGGGCCGGTACGGGCTGAACCGCCGGTCGATGTCGCGGAGGTCGTCGAAGACGCGGTCGAGGACGCGCGGGTCGACCTCCGGGTCGCGCACGTCGACCCCGATCGCGGTGTCCATGATGTGCTCGACTCGGTGGAGGCCGCGACGCGGCACCTCGACCGGGCGGACCGGGTCGGGCGCCACCACCAGCGCGGACGCCGAGCGGGAGGACGCGGCCGGGCCGCACTCAGCCATGCGCCTGGTCGATCGCCGACTGGAGCGACTGGGCGTAGCCCTCGCTCGTGTAGGTGGCGCCGGACACGAGGTCGATCTGCGCGCTCTGGGCCGTGAGCGCCTCCTGCCGGAGGATGGGCCCGGCGTACTGGCTGATCACTGCCGAGCGCATCCGGTCCTGGGGCAGCTGGAGGGCCTGCACGTCCTTGATCTTCCCGCTCGCCAGCGTGACCTGGACCTGGACGGGCCCGTACGGCGTGTCGACCGTCTGGCCCGTGATCGTGCCGTTCGACCGGGCCGTCGTCGCCGGGGGCGGCGTGGGCGTCGACGCCGGCCCGCCCGGCGCGCCGGAGGGATCGACGGCGGCGGGGCTCGGATCCGCGCCGACGGGCCCGGCCGGGGCCACGGACGGCCCCCCGACGGCGACGGCCCCGCTGCCGATCCGCGCCAGCGCGGGCGTCGAGGGGGTCTTGAAGCTCAGCAGCAGGACGAGCGCGATGGCGGTGGTGACGATGGCGATGACGCCGCGCCTCGGCAGCATGGCTGGGGACCTCCGGGATCAGTACGCGAAGCGCTCGAGGTGGATCTGCGGGTCCGGCACGCCGATCGACCGCAGGTTCCGCCGCGTCCGCTCCATCATCGGGTCGGGACCGCACAGATAGACGTCGCGCTGGTCGACGTCCGGGACCAGCCGGCGCAGCGCGTGTGGCTCGAGTGGATCGCTGGGCAGCTCGCGGCTCCAGCGCCGGCCGACCAGGTAGTGGACGACCGCGCCCCGACGCCGCGCGAGCTCATCGAGCTCCTCGCGGAAGACCACCTGCTCCGGCCGGGTCGACCGGTAGAGGAGGGTCAGATCGCCGGCGTCATAGGGGAGCGCCTCGACGAGCGCTCGGAGCGGCGTGATGCCGATGCCGCCCGCGATCAGCAGGACGCGCCTGCGGGTCCGGCGAGCGCCCGTCAGGGTCCCGTAGGGGCCCTCGGCGAAGACCCTGACGCCCGGGCGCATCGAGAGCAGCCGGGCGGTGTAGTCGCCGAGGCCCTTGATCGTGATCCGCAGGTACCGGCCGTTCGGCGCGGCAGAGAGCGAGAAAGGATGGCCGCGCCACCAGTCGTCACGCGTCAGGAACCGCCAGATGAAGTACTGGCCGGAGCGGACCGCGAGCCGGTCGAGGTCGCGCCCGGTGACGTAGACCGACACGATGCCGGGCGCCTCCCGGACGACCTCCGCGACGCGGAGCTGGTGCCGCAGGGACACGTGCAGCGGCTGGCCCACGCGAAAGACGAGGATCGAGCCGACGACGACGACATAGAGGAGGATCCAGTAGAGGCGGGCGACCGGGTCCTGCGAGAAGTCGGTGCCCACGACGAGCTGGTGCGCGAATCCGAGCGCGACCGCGAGGTAGGCGTAGAGGTGGATGCCGTACCAGGTCTCGTACGAGAGCCGCTGTCTGGCCGCCCTGACCGAGCTGATGGCCATGGCGACGAGCAGCCCGCCGCTCACGGTCGCCATCAGGACGTAGGGGTAGGTCGTCAGCAGCGTCCAGGCCTCGGTGACGACCGTGCTCCCGTCGCCGAGCGCGTAGCCCAGGGTCGTGA
>JAPVSP010000075.1:0-5767 GCA_047519685.1 Chloroflexota bacterium | reverse complement strand
CGTCATCGCCGTCGGGAGCACGCCGGTCCCGGCGACCCACGAGGTCGTCCGGCTCGTCCTCGCGGACGGCCGGGCTCTCCTCGCGTCGCCGGGGCACTCCCTCCCGGACGGTCGGCGGCTCGGCGACCTCGAGCGGGGCGACAGCGTCGACGGCTCGACCGTGGCCTCCGCGTCGCTCGTGCCCTACGCCGGCGAGGCCACGTTCGACCTGCTCGCCTCGGGCCCGACCGGTGCCTACTGGGCGGACGGCATCCCGCTCGGGAGCACGCTCCGTCCCGGATCGTGAGGGCTCGCCGGCCGCTCGTCGGGAGGGGACGATCCGGCTCGGTGCGATAATGCGGCGATGGGTATCGAGGGCGGATCCCGGGCGATGCGGCCGGGCGGTGGCATGGCCTCGCCCGGCTCGAGTCCGTGGCTCCCGGCGATCCGGGGCGGCTCGGCCGATCGTGCCGCCGGCGGCTCGTCGGGCATCGCGTCGTCCGAGGCGTCGTCGGGCCCGGGTCCCGTCGGGGACTGACATGGCACTCGGGCTTCGGCGGACGGGCGGGCCCCGCCCCTCCGCACGACACCGGATCGTCGAGCGGCGCGTCTACGTCCAGGCCACGCCGGCGGTCGTCTGGGCCGCCCTCCACGACGCGCGCAACCTGCCGGCGATCTACCGCGAGCTCCGCCTCGGTCCGGCCGAGGGCGCGTGGCCGGCGGCCGGCGCCGTCCGCCAGGCGCGACTGCGGCTCGGCATGCTCCGCGAGCCGGCGACCGTCGAGAGCCTTGAGGCGCGGCCTTCCGTCCGATTCCGCTACCGGCTCGTGGCGGCGGACCTGGCCAGCGAGTGGAGCTGGCTGCTCGAGCCGCGCGCCGGCGGGACGCGCGTCGTCCATGCCGCAACGGTCCATCCGACCTCCGCCCTGGCGGCCGATCGCTGGACGAGCTGGCTGGCCGGTCTCGGCCGCGATGCCGTCGCCGCCGCCGTCGAGTCCCACCTCGGCGGGCTGAAGGCGTGCGCCGAGACCACGGGGGCCGGTCATGGGCCGGACATCGTGGGCGAGGCCGTGCGCGATCGGGAGCGACCGACCGACTGAGGAGGGCGCGTCGCGGGCCACCTCGCGGGTCCGGCGCACCCGATCGGGTCCCGCTGGCGCTCGCCGCCGCCCGGCGCCATCGGGCGCTACTCGGCGCCTAGACTCCGCGGGTGGACCCCGCCATCGTCGCGCTCGTCCTCTTCGCCGCGCTCCTTCACGTCGCCTGGAACATCCTGCTGAAGACCGCCGGGGACCCGATGGCGGCCGCCACGGTCGGCATCGCGGCGGCGGCGATCGTCATCGTGCCGGCGGCGACGATCGGCTGGCTCGCCGCCGGCCGCCCGGCCATCCCCCCGTCGGCGCTCGCCCTGGCCGCGCTGTCCGGGGCGATCGAGACCGCCTACTTCGTGAGCCTGTCGGCGGCCTACCGTCACGGAGATCTCTCCCTGGTCTACCCGACCGCGCGAGGGACGGCGCCGCTCCTCGCCGTCGTCATCGGCGTGGTCGTCTTCGGGGAGCGGCTGGAGGTCCCCGGCACCATCGGCGTCACCGCCCTGCTCGCCGGCATCCTCCTCCTCACCCGGCCCTGGCGCCTCTTCGTGGGCCACACCCTCGGGTCGGACCGGCTGGGGACGGCGTACGCGCTCGCGACCGGCGTGTTCATCGCGACGTACAGCGCGGTGGACCGCGTGGGGGCGCGGCTCACCGAGCCCTGGCTGTACGCGGCGCTCATCTGGCCGGCGATGGCGGTCGGGCTGATCGGCTGGCGGACCCTGGGGGCCGGCCGGCGGCCGAGTGCGCTCATCGAGCTCGCGACCCCGCCGCCGACCTCGCGTCCGCCCGGGTCGGGAGCCCTTCGGGGCGGTCCGGCCTCGCCCGCCGCGGCCGACCCGCCGCTGGACGCCCCGCGGGCCGTGATCGGCGGCCTGCTCACCCTCGCGGCGTACACGCTGATCCTCTTCGCCTACACCCAGGCGCCGCTGACCGCGGTCGCCCCGCTCCGGGAGTCGGCGGTCATCGTCGCGTCCGGCTGGGGCGCGGTCCGACTCGCCGAGGCGGAGGGCCGGCGCGACCTGGCCCGTCGGCTCGTGGCGGCCGGGCTGGTCGTCATCGGGATCGTCCTGCTCGTCTTCGAGGGCTAGGCCGGCAGCGGCGCGACGGAGGCCCGGGCGGTCGCACGGGCGCCGATGGTTCGCCCGGTCGGACGGGATGTCGCCTCAGCCCGCCTCGGGACCCTCGATCCGGGCTGCCCGCCCGAAGAGCCGCCGGGCGCCGCGACGGCTGTTCACCAGGGCGACGCCGCCCACGATGAACGCCGTGCCGAAGAGGATCCGGGCATCGACGGTCTCCTGGAGGACGACGGCGCCCGCCACGATCCCGACCACCGGCAGCAGGTAGGCGACCAGCGAGGTCCGCGTCGAGCCCCAGTCCCGCAGCAGGCGGAAGAAGAGGAGGTACGCGAAGCCGGAACCGAACAGGCCGAGCCAGACGACCGCGAAGACGGCCTCCGGTGTCGGCGCCAGCGTCCACGGCCGGTCGACGGCGATGGCCACGCTGCCGGCGATGATGAAGGCGAACAGCACCTGGAAGAAGGCCGGCACCATCGGACGGAGACCCCGGACGTTCCGCCGCGCGTAGACCGCCCCGAGCCCGTACGAGAGCGAGGAGAGCAGGATCGCGAGGGCGCCGAGCGTCGGCCCGGACGCGCCGGCCGTCGCGCCGACGCTCTCGCTAACCAGGATCACGACGCCGAGGAAGCCGCAGATCAGCCCGACCAGTCGGTTGAGGGTGATCGCCTCGTCGTGGAACGTCAGCGCCGCGAAGACGATCGTGAACAACGGGACGGTGGAGTTGAGGATCGCGGCGAGCGCCGAGTCGATGGACCGCTCGCCCCAGGTGATCAGCGCGAACGGCAGGGCGATGTTGATGACCGCCATTACCAGCAGGTGGCCGTACGTCCGCCGGTCGCGCGGCAGCGGCTCCCGGGCCGCGCGGAGGACCGCCCCGGTGAGGAGGGCGCCGATCCCCAGGCGTCCGGCGATCAGCGTGAACGTCGGCAGGCTGCCCACGCCGATCTTGATGAACAGGTAGCTGGTGCCCCAGCAGAAGCCGAGCGCCAGGAACGCGAGCCAGTCGAGGCGGGATCCGCGGGCGTTCATCGGCCGGTCAGCGCCAGCGGGTGAGGATCGACTCTCGCCCGAACAGCCCGACGCCGAGCCGGAGGACGCCGAGCGAGACGAGCAGGACCCCGATGGCCAGGAGCGTATAGCCGAGTGGCCCGACGATCGCGGTCCCGGTCGCCTGGACGAGGGTGATGACGACGATCGGCACGACGACCACCGCACCGACCTGCTGGGCCGTCCGCGGGTCGTTGACGCGCGAGCTCACGAGGATCCCCAGGACGACCGAGAGGAGCCCGATGGCCGGCCCGAGCAGGAACGTCGCCGTCAGCCACGAGGGATCGGTGACGATCCCGACGAACCACCCGCCGTGCAGGGCGGCCCCGAGGCCGACGAGCGCCAGGTAGGCCAGCCAGCAGGCCAGGATCCCCGGCACCAGGGCGGCGATCGCCTTGCCGCCAAGCAGCTCGGCCGTCCGGATGGGCGTCGCGAGGACCGCCTCCAGGCTGCGCGACTGCTTCTCGCCGACGACCGAGAACGTCGCGATCGACAGCGGCACATAGCCCGGCAGCATGAGGAAGAAGGCGAGGAACTGCTGGACGGTGAAGGCGACGGTGAGCTGCGACCGGTCGAGCCCGGCCCAGTCCGGCCGCTGGGCGAGGATCTGGGACGCGAACGACGGCGGGAGCGGCTCGGAGGTCACGACCGCCCCCAGGAGAAGCGGCGCGCCGATCAGGATGATCGGCGGCACGACGATCGACAGGATGAGCAGCCGGTTGAGGAGGATCTCCTCGAACTCGCGGGCGAGCACGGCGCGGAGGTACGGCGGGCGCATCAGCGGGCCTCCCCTTCGGCCCCGGGCCGCACGCCCATGACCTCGAAGTAGACGTCCTCGAGCGAGGCTGCCCGCTCGCGGACCTCGACGACCCCCGCGCCGGCCTCGACGAGCGCCCGGACCACGCCGGGTGTCTCGCGGGCGGGATCCTCGAGCCCGAGGGTCAGGCGATGATCCAGGGCCGTCGCCTCGTGGACGGCCGGCATCGCCCGGAGCGCGGCCAGCACGACCGGGCTCGCCGGCGCGTCGAGCCCGACCTCGATCCCGCGGCCGCCGAGGCTGCCGCGGAGACGGGCCGGGGAGTCGATCCGCAGCAGCCCGCCGCGGATGAAGGCGATCCGGTCGCACAGCCGGTCCGCCTCGTCCAGGTTGTGCGTCGCGAGGACGATGGTCCGGCCCGCGCCGCGGAGCGAGGCGATCGCCTCGCGGACGACGAAGGCGGCCTCCGGGTCGAGGGCCGCGGTCGGCTCATCGAGGAAGAGCACGGTCGGCTCGTGGAGCAGCGCCCGCGCGATCGCCAGCTTCTGCTTCATGCCCTTGCTGAAGGTGCCGACCGGTTCGGCCCGCCGGTCCCACAGATCGAACAGGCGCAGCAGCTGCTCGATCCGCTCCACCCGGAGCCGCGGCGGCATCCCGTGGAGCTGGCCGAAGAAGTCCAGGTTGCGGACGGCCGACAGCTTCTCGTAGAGGCCCGGCGTCTCGGTCAGGATGCCGACCCGCGCCCGAACCTCGTCGGGATCCCTTCGCACGTCCAGTCCATCGAGGCGGGCGTCGCCCTCGGTCGGAGCGATCAGGGCAGTGAGCAGGCGGACGGTCGTCGTCTTGCCCGCGCCGTTCGGCCCCAGGAGCCCGAGGACCTCGCCCTGGCCGACCGCGAAGGTCATGTCGCGGACGGCCCAGTGCTCGCCGAAGCGACGGCCGAGCCGCTCGGCCCGGATCATCGCGCCGTCGACGTGGGCGGTGGGACGCGGCGCGCTCGCGCCGATGGGGGCGGCCATGGCGCACAAGTGTGGCATGCCCCGGCGCCCGGCCGCGCCGGCCCCTACGATGGCCTCCCGTGGCTGCCCTCCGACTGGTCTTCCTGCTGTTCGGCGCTGCGCTCGGCGTCCTGTTCCCGTTCACGTCGGTGATCTTCGCCGGGCGGGGGTTCGACCCGGCGGAGATCGGCCTCGTCACGGCGCTGTCGGCCGGCGCCTACGCGCTGGCCGTCCCCGCCTGGGGCCACCTCGGCGACGTCACGCTCGGTCGCCGGCGCGCGCTCCGGGTCGCCACGCTCGGGGCGGCCGCCGCCCTCGTCGCGTTCGGCCTGCCCCTTCCCGGCCTCGTCATCGGCGGTGCGTACATCGTGTTCACGCTGACCGGATCCGCCGTCGGGCCGATGTCCGACGCCCTGGCGATGAACGCCCTCCGCCGCGATCGGGGCGGGGACTACGGCGGGATCCGCCTGTTCACCAGCCTCGCCTACGCGGTCACCTCGATCGTCGCCGGTCTCGTGTTCGACGCGACGGGCTACGGTCCGGCTCCCTTCGTCACGGCCGCCCTCCTGCTCCTCGCCGGCGCCGTCGCCGGTCTCGTCGCGGACATCCCGCGCGCCGACCTGTCGGGCATCGGGCGCGGCCGTCGAGGCGGCTCGGCGCGCGCCGCCTTCGCGACCGAACGCCGGCTGCCGATCGTGCTCCTCGCGATCGGGCTTGCGTTCCTCGGCGAGATCGCCGTGTTCATCTTCCTGCCGCTCCGCATCCAGGAGCTGGGCGGCTCGCCGTCGGACATCGCGCTCTCGGCCGGGCTCTCCG